>CAJCIF010000237.1 GCA_903970355.1 Actinomycetota bacterium | reverse complement strand
ATCGAAATATGGCAAACCGGAGAACCGGAGAAGATATCCAATACAGGATGGATAGGCAGATATCTAGATAATACCTGGCAAAAAAGCGACACACTAAGTCGGCGATTATTCCCGGCGATCAATGTCGACCCTATGCTTCCTAAGAGCTTAGCCTCAGATCGCGTTCTCGTGCCGTCTGTTGCTGATGTCAATCAATTCAAATTCAACACTGATGCTCACTATCAGCTGGACCGTCAAAACCAAATTGAAACATTCAATCGTATTTACTCGGCTTTCGATCTCGACAGACCGAGCGCACAACTTTTAAAAGATGTTGGGTTAGACGCCATGCAGGCATCCGATTATTTGCTTAGCGTCGTAAAAAACTACAAGAGCACCGTCACGTATCCTGATAACGGTTTTGGCAGAAGCCTCAAATTTATCGCTCAGATGATTACCGCTGGCGTTGATGCTCGCGTCTATAACCTCAGTCTGGGCGGATTCGACACACACTCGAATCAACTTGGTGCGCAAGCCGGGCTGCTCAAACAATTCTCCGATTCCGTTGCCGCCTTCCAAAAAGATTTGGCTCAGCATGGCGCAGAGAAGGACGTAATTTTGCTTGCTTTTACAGAGTTTGGCAGACGGGTAGCAGAGAACAACGGACGCGGTACAGACCATGGCACCGCTGAACCTGTGTTCATTGTTGGTGCGCCTGTCAAAGGCGGTATTTATGGTGAATATCCAAGTCTCAGTAATCTTGACCAGGGTGATTTGAAATATGGTCTCGATTTCCGTTCCATTTATGCAACACTTATTGAAGGGTGGCTGGGCGGAGACAGCAATAAAATCTTGAACGGCAAATTTGAACGAATGCGCTTCGTCTAGAAACCAGCGGGCAATCGCGGGTTTGTTCATGCTCAATTTCATAAGGCAATTTCTGTTGCTTCTATGCACCTATATCTTTTCGGTGCCTGTTTTTGCCGCCGAAAGCGAATGGTGTTTCGATCAGAGCCACATTCAAATCGGCAGCCAAAAAATCTTAATTGCCAAAGATGCAATTAAGATTATGAACAGAACAGCTGGCTATACCGTTCTTACGAAAGGACCAAAATGGATAGTTGCTGTCTTTCGAGATGACGAGCGTCTGATCTATTCCGTGCCGATCGAATCATTCAAACGTGCTGCCTTTGGCTTTGCCTATTCAGACTACAACTATGCTGATGGCCAACCGTTCTTCACGAAGGGCATCGAACACGAAAAAGATCTTGTCTTAGAGAAGACACAAGGCAAGGATAAGCGGCAAACTTTGTGGCTTGTGAAAAATCTTCCCATTGGGCCACAAGCTGCTAAGGTAATACGCATTTTCTATGCTCTTCCTGTTGAAGGGCTGCCTTACCGTTACACAAACGACTACGGCGACAGGAAACAAGGTGCCACAAAAACTTGGCTTGGGGGAGGATTAACAAACCCATTTGAAGGGGTCAATACAGTTATCCATACGAGTAACATTCGGAAGTATAATTACAATGCGAGCGACTTTGAATATCCGGTGGGCTATAAGCAACTTCCAACCGCAAGCGGGTTAACACTTTCAAGCAAACAAAAGGGTCAATTCAACAACCTTCTAGAGGATATGGATATTGGCGTCAAGTTCAAAAAGTAATTTTGATTTTGCGCTTCGCCTTGTTCTCTCGATATTGGCCTCCTTCGCTCTTAGCTTTGGCACTGCATTTGGTGCAACGTCCGATTTAAATGGCTGGGAGTTGCGCCAGAGACACAAACAGCTCGGTGAGAATTCCGTCTATCTAACTCACGATGCCGTCAAAATCGTGAACAAGACACTTGGATTCACAATCTTGCTTGGACCGCCCTATAAATCCATTGCTATCTTCCGTCCAGATGATCACGTCATTTACACTTCACCACCCGCTGATTTTCAAAAAACTAGTTTCCTGCCGGCAATAATTGCCACTAAACCTTTCAAATATTCAAAACTGATCAAATTCGGGGAGGAAGATTTTCACGGTTTGCACGTCGAAAAATTTTGCTCACGTACTAGCAGCGGCGATCAAATTTGGACGATTTCTAATATTGACCTTGCACAAAATGTATTGGCAGTCGTCCACACCTACTATCAAATTGACAATCCTCTTCTGCCTTTCCGTAAGATCAATCAATTCGGTTCGAATAAATCAGACCACCTCAATCTCTGGCTGAGCGTTTCGATTAACGACGGGTATCAAGGTAAAACTACTTTCCTCGACACGGTGGGTGCCAGGAAATTGAAACTAACTCCCCAAGATTTTGCTTATCCTGTCGGCTTTAAAAAGCTGAACAGTGCAGGTGAAGCGTTTGTCTCCCGGAAAGGCGCAAGCGGATTAAACGACATTGTCAAAGATCTCAATCTTGGCGAAGATCTCGGCAGCTCAGAAGATAGTGCAAAGAAGACTAATGTCGACAAAGCGAAAGTTACCGATAAAAAATAATCTGAGGATTTGGCATCTCGCTCTTTTCCTCTTGCTTTGTTTTCATTCATCTATTGGTATTGCATTTGGTGCCAGCCATCAAACCGCAGATCATCAAAAGGGCTGGCTCCTTGTGCAAGAACATAAACAGCTAGGGCTTCAGTACGTCTACCTTACGCATGATGCTGTCAAAATCGTCAACAAGAACTTCAACTTCGTAGTATTAATAGCGCCACCTTATCGAGAAGTGGCAATTTTTCGTCCGGACGATCACGTTATATACAATGCCTCACCAAATGAGTTCCAGCACTCGACGTTCCTGCCAACCCTGCCCACTGGTCCAAGGAAACTCTCGAAGCTTCTAAAAATAGGAGAACAGACTATTCAGGGATTGCACATCATCAAATACAATCCTGAACATACCTATGATGAACTCTGGGCAATCACTAATATCGACCTTGCCGCGCCAGTTCTAGACGTTGTTTATGCTTTTTATCATTTGGACTATCATGTTTTGCCATATCGAAAGGTGGTTTTTTTCCATAAAGAAAACAAAACTGATCATGGCAATCCCTGGCTGAACCTGACTGTCAATGATGCCTATGCGGGCAAAACGACATTTTTCGATACTCGCAGTGCAAAAGAAACGACATTCACCGCCAAAGATTTTGCTTACCCGATTGGCTTCAAAAAACTAGAGAAGGCTACTCAGGTACTTTTATCCAAATCCGGCGCTTCCAAGCTCACTGATATCATCGAAGATATGGCAGTGGGTGAAGATTTGGGGAAACATGAATCGAGTGGCAGCAATAAAGTGCAGCCCCCAAAATAACGCTTTTATTCTTCCGGGTCGTCTACGGCCTGGGGTGGGTTGTCCGGATAATTGCCTATTTTTACGGATAAGGCTTTTTGCATTTTGTTGTGCAACAAATACAAATTGAGTGTATCTCCCACTTTGTGGGCCAGCACCAATTCGCGCACTTCTTTCGCTGTGCCGACATCTTTACCGTCTATTTTCTGGATGATATCACCTGCTTGCACACCAGCACCGGAAGCAGAACTGCCTCTAAATACCTTCGTTACGAAGACCCCTTTAAGGGGAGCGGGCAGACCCAAACTTTTTGCATGAACATCGTTTGCATCTTCCATCATTATGCCGAGCCAGGCTCTGGCAATATGACGTCCGTTGATGAGATCATCTTCGATCGATTTCACAACATCGATTGGAATTGCAAAACCGATGTTCTGCGCATTCGCCTGAATGGCTATGTTCACACCAATAACATCACCATCCAAATTGAGAAGCGGACCACCGGAATTTCCAGGATTGATCGCCGCATCTGTTTGAATCAATTTGACGTCTCTGCTCACTGCATCAACGGATCTCCCTACCGCCGAGATAATCCCGAAGGTGACGGTGTGATCGAAACCGAGCGGATTGCCGATGGCAATAGCAAATTCACCTGGCCGAAGACCGGCAGACGTACCTAGTTTTGCTATCGGTAAGTTGGTGGCATTTATTTTCACAACAGCTAGATCGTAAAAAGTATCTGTTCCTACAACCTTAGCATCGGTGAAAACACGTTTGTCCGTCAAAGTGACGGTGATTTTTGAAGCACCTTTTACAACATGCGAATTCGTGAGGATATAACCATCTTGCCGCACAATAAATCCAGACCCGCTGTTGTGTCTTTCCATCTTGGGCATCTCGGGATGCGGTCCGCCACGAGGTTGAATGCGTTGTCCATTAAAGAAAAAATCCAGACCGTTACCAAATGGGTTATCGGGAAATTGCAAAAACGGCACCATACTAGGTTGGCTAACTTCCTGGTCTACCTCAATATTTACTACGGCCGGTGACACAGCTTGAGCAATGTCGGCAATAGTATTCGGTGATAATACATTCGGGGCGGCGGTGGCTGCAAACGGCATGGAAACAGCGAAATTGAGAACGGCGGCTGCCATACCAGCCATTAATAGAGGGAATCTATTTATTGCATGCATACGAAAGACCAATTTGATTTACGAGCGACCCATACCTAAACGCTGAGCGTTTTGGAATACTTTGCCTTCAGAGAGCATGGAAGGGGCAATTACAACTTCTACTTGTTGCATCTCACGCAGATTGGCAGCACCAAGAGTGGCCATGCTGGTGCGCAGAGCACCGGTAAGATTTTGACTGCCGTCATCTATGTGTGCCGGTCCGTTGAGAATCTGCTCCAAGCTGCCTGTAGTGCCCACTTTAATGCGTGTGCCACGTGGCAAAACCGGGCTCGGCGTAGCCATGCCCCAGTGGAACCCTCTCCCCGGTGCTTCCTTAGCACGCGCCAGTGGAGAACCAATCATTACTGCATCTGCTCCGCAAGCAATTGCTTTGCAAATATCGCCACCGACAACCATGCCACCATCAGCGATGATAGCCGGTCTGTAGCCGTGCTCGGCTTCGAAATCTTCTCTTGCGGCAGCGCAATCTGCAATAGCTGTTGCCATCGGCAAACCAACCCCAAGCACGCTGCGAGATGTGCAGGCTGCCCCTGGTCCTATGCCAACAAGAATGCCGGCCACACCGGTTTCCAAAAGCGCGTAAGCGGTTTCGTACGTGACGCAATTGCCAACTATGACCGGCACGCTCGTCTTCTTGCAAAACTTGGCCAGGTTCAAGCTAGGCGTACCCATTGCAGAGCGATGCTCCAATCCAGTAACCGTAGACTGCACAACAAGAACATCACAGCCCGCTTCAATAGCGATCGGTCCATACTTATCTGCAAAATTGGGAGTGATAGAAACTGCTGCCAGAACCCCTCTTCCCTTAATAGATTCGATTCGCTTTTCAATCAGCTCTTCTTTAATAGGTTGAGCATAAAGCTCTTGCATCAACTCAACGAAAGATAGGTTGTCGCACTTGGCTATTTTTTCGTAGGCTTCGTTGGTATCTTCGTAACGGGTTTGCAAACCTTGCAGATTGACGACCGCCAATCCACCCAGTTCTCCCATGACTCCAGCCATACCGCTATCGACTACACTGTCCATCGCACTTGCAATAATAGGAATGGCAAACTTGTGGGGTCCAAGTTCAAAACCGATATCGCACAAATCAGGATCTAAAGTGACCGAACCAGGAACGAGCGCTATTTCGTCAAAGCCGTAAGCGCGGCGTGTCTTTTTGCCGCGACCGATATACATTTGCGGCTCCGATGTCTTTTCTGCACTGAGTGACTTACTATTTACCATGGTCATCCCGCCTCGCTCAATTTCGTTTTATCTTAGCACCGACCCTGCAAGCCCTACTGAAGCTAGATATCGAATCTTTAGAATAGATCGCAAGAATAGATCGTAATGGTGCGCCGATGTCTGAAACTCAAGTAAATCTGCATATCCCAGTCGGCATCAACTATGAGTGCACAGGCTGCGGAAAATGTTGTGGAGGCTGGGCCGTACCGCTCACAGATGAAGACTACGACCGCATCGCCCCCACTAACTGGGGCGCACGCGCAGACAAATTCAAAGGCAAAGATCTTTTTCGGCCGCTAAAGCCGTATGAGATGGTCAACGTGCCCTACACACACGCAATTAAGCATGGTGAAGATGGGCATTGCCCGTTTCTAGTGGACAATCTTTGTTTCATTCACAAAGAGGACGGCTCGAAGGCAAAACCTTCAATATGCCAGCTCTTTCCTTATTGCTTTAACGAGACACCCAGCGGCGTCTATGCCACCGTTAGTTTCCTGAGTATGGGCGCCATCCACAACTCGGGACGGGCCCTTGCTGAACAGAGGGAGTACCTGGAACAGAAGTATCAAGACTTTCAGGCCCTCTTTCCGAATCATCACCCTAATTGGGACAAGTTGCAGCTTGCTGTTGGTAAGCCCCTCACCTGGGAGCGTTACCTTGAAATTGAAACTGAGATTCTGAAAGTGCTCCAGAATGAAGAAATCGACTTTGAAACGCGCTTAAAAGACTGCTCCAGCTATCTGGTTGGTTTAGCAAGAGGTGCGGCCAGTTCGCCCGCTCCGGTCAGTAGCGACCACCTCAATCATTTAGACAGGGTACTCATAGCCAACCTCCACAGACTCTACTTTCCAACCAAATCTATAAATAGAGGAGAGGGAGACTTCAGTCTCAATCGGTTCTTAATAGATGCCAGCTTCGGATCGGTACTAACGGGGCTCAAAATTGCTCTGCCCGGCCGTTCTTACTCATTAGGCGATTTGGAATCTATTAAATGGCCTTATGAAGATAAGGAAGTCCAGAATCTTTTATATAGGTATTTCTACTCGCGCATTTTTGCCAAGCTTTATTTTGGTGCCGGCTACGGTCAGCTCAGCCTTATCACTGGCTTCCATCACCTTGTCTTCGTTTATACGCTGGTTAAATGGCACGCTAAGGCTCTCGCTAAGATGCGGGGCGTTAACGAAGTCGGTTACCTGGACGTCATAGCTTCGATTCGGCAACTTGAGAAGCGAATGGGTGAGACAGCGCTGGGGGGATATGCGGCCGCCACCCTCGAGCTTCTTCTATTTAGTGCCTCAAGAATCGCCAGAGTTCTCAAGAACAGCCACTGAATCTAATCTGAGAAACCTAAATTCTGCTTTGAATTCGCGACACCTTACCCTATAATATGTATCGCAGGTTACAGAATTCTGGTTGACTTGCCTTCGTAATTACCGTATTGTAAGCCCATCGATTCAAAGAGGTTGCTTTCCGCAACCAGGCTACACAAATTACTACAATTTCTCGGCTCTCTCTAGGAGGTTCTCAATGAATATCTTCCGTAAACTTACTATGGCTGCCCTAAGCTTGTCCGTTATCGCTTCCGTCGGTTTCACCGTAGCCCCAGCTCACGCTCAAGCTCAAGGTGATGCATTCTCCGAAGCCAACATGACTACAAGTGGTGGTCTTAACGACGACCAATCTACAACTGGTGCTCAAACTCAACAAACTGGACAAAATGCCAACAGCCCGCAATTGTCTGGTGCCACCAACGGTACCATAGGACCACAAGGTTCTGACGCTACATTCGTAACTGGTGTCAACACAGCAGGTACGGTCCGCGTTAACAACTTGGCTAACTTAGAAGCTTTGCTCAACATCATCGCTAACGGTATGGAAATCCTCGGTATTGCCTGGGGCGGTCCTACAATGATCATGGGCTTCATGCACATGGCTGCTGGAACTCAAGATTCGATGAAGCGCGTTCTCTTCGGAGCCGCTGGTGTCACGGGTGGTTTAGCAACTCCTGGTTGCATCAACTGGCTCGTTGCCTCAGCCCGCGACGCGAACTTGTTCTCGTAATCGAGCTACGCAAAGAAACTACGGAGGGGAGCGAAAGCTCCCCTCTCTTTTTGTCTTTTTTAAATGGTGTTTTTTGATCATGCATTCGATCGATCGCACATCGATCACGCCAAGATCACGTTCACTCACTTTTGCTTTTTGATCGCACGAGGATGCTAAGAGGAAATGTGAATTTCGTACTCTCTGAGCCAATTACAAGATAGAACCTGTTTGACTTTCAGGCACCATATATGGCATCTCTTTGATCGCAAAAAAATCGCGCGAATATCTTCCAAATGTATTGGAGCAAACATTTCTCTCCTTGACTTCCAATGCAGAAAAACGTAATCTATAACCCTGCTCCGGAACGAGCTTCTTACTAAATCGAAGGTAACTACCTCCTCGAGCAAAGATTCTGTTCATCTGAACTAAAGGGTTTTCCCCCGCCAACGCCAGCCATTAGCCTCCTCACAAGGGAGGTTTTTGGTTTGTATGGATCTTTTTTGAAAACAGAAGAGTGATTTTTTCGTTCGTTAATCGAGTGGTATATGAGTATGCAATTTATCGAGTTCTTCAACCATCGATGAAATGTGATTCGTCATTTTCTCTGTAACCATCGCCACGGTCTTTTTCTTATTCGCTTTGTAATCTGGATAGAGCTCAGTCATGTTAATTGGATCGGCCACGTC
Organism: Actinomycetota bacterium; assembly: GCA_903970355.1. Taxonomy (GTDB): domain Bacteria; phylum Cyanobacteriota; class Vampirovibrionia; order Obscuribacterales; family Obscuribacteraceae; genus CAJCIF01. Next base: position 6,716 of record CAJCIF010000237.1, on the reverse strand, counting down.
CATGTAAACAACTCGCGGCCCTTTCGGCGTAGGATCGCGACGAAAGACTTCTGTCTCTAATCTTTCCAGCAAATCAGTAAAGTGCTCTTGCGTATTGCACTTGTTCAAATAACCTTGATGAATGCTGATGAAATTGACAACCCGATCCAGATGCTGATACATCTGTCGAACTATCTTCGCCTTCTCTTCTGCAATCCTTTTCTGATAATCCGACATCGGTGAATGATCTGCATAAATCAAATCATCCATTGCATTTCTCACCTGACGTATCCATGCAAGTTGTGACTCGTTTGGAGAAAGCGATACACTTAATTGTTCCGCTATTCGTTGCACAATTCGCGAACGCAGATTAACTACTCGTTCGCCCATTCCCAATTCGGGATTTGGCTTAACATCAAACTCTTGCTCCACTGTGTTCAGCATGAATTCAGATAAGAAGCTCATTCTTTCATAAGCACCTTTCTTAGCATTATCGACATTCAAATTGAGTTGCCGTTCAAGATCACTCAATCTGTTCAACAATGTTGGTCGCACATCTTTGGTAAATGTGTACCTTAGCGCAACCGGAAGAAGATATACGGGTTTGTTTTCGATACTGCCACTATCGGCTTTTGCCAATTCTTCAATTGCCCAAAAACACATTTGAGCAGCACCCGTTTCCAGTGGCAAAACTGTTTCGTTTTGCCTTGAGATTTCTCCTTCTGGAAATAGAACGAGCTTTTTCTTTCCTTCGGCAATTATGCGGCGCGTCGTTTTAAAAGACTCTCGGTCTGCGGCTCCGCGCACAACGGAATAAGCACCGCCTCGTTGCAACAACCATCCGTTTGCACCATGCATCCAATCGAAAACTTCTCGTGCCGCAATGTAGTTGAAATCTTCATTGACTAGGCGCGACAACTCGAAAATCATGAGTGGATCATGCCGATTAGCATGATTAGGACAGATCATGCCACGTTGTCCCGAGACCTTCCGAAAGCGATCTAAAGCACCATCAACCGGTTTAAGTCTTGTGTCGTTAAGTCCGTACTTCAAGCACAGAGGCCAGGTTAGCTTCGCTAATCCAATGATTGCTTTCGAGTCTTTAGGGGGACGGAAATCTAGCAAATGGAAACTCCTGTGCGAAAGCATTGCCCCGACAAGCTTTGGAGAAAGATTACACTAAAGCGACTCGATCAGGTCAACGGTCCGAAAGCCTCAACCCATGAGCCTTCACAGCCCTCAAAATGTCAAGATTTAACGTGACATTTTGCTTATAATGCCCTAATCTATTGGGAATTACTAGCCCTATTGCATGACGTCGCACATATGGGATTAGACCAAACAAGCGCACCCGACGCTAATTTACTCAAGCATCCACCTATTGATGGCACCAACCATCTTGAGGTGGTCAATCCATTTCTCCGGCCAACAGATGGCCAGACAGGTAGTGATCATCCGTTTACTTTCGAAACGGCCCTCTACAACGCCAGTTATGACGGATTGAGAATCAACGGGAGCAATCGATCAACAGGAGACGGCGCTCTAAACGGGTCCCTCCAAATTCCAAATTTGTGGAATGCGGATCAAACGGCTTTCAATTTTGACAATGCTGCCCAGCTATCTTTTGCACCCCCTGGAACGGGAGGAGATCTTTTTAAAGGCAGTAAAGATCTGGTCATTCCAGCCGCCAAAGCTACCCCGACGTTAGACAATGTCACGGTAGCAAGCAATGCCACCACAGAACAAAACGCACGAGACCTCGTCGCCTCACACAAAGCAGGCGATCGCTGGCAATCAGGTGGCAATGATTACTATGTAGATCCGCACGGCGCTCTCCTTGATAAAAATGACAAAGGTGTTCATTACACCGGAGCGGACGGCGCTCACATAAGTGTGGGCAAAGATGGTACTGCATCGTTGACCAAAGGTGGTGACACGGTTACCAAAGTGAGCGACGGTTATCACAAGACTTACGCTGATGGTGCAGAAGTAGATATAAAAACCAAAGGCGGCGACACGGCGCAGGTAGTTAAGCTGCCTAACATGGAAGTGCATCAGCACAAGGGTCCTCTTCAAAAGTTAACTCCTGAAGAAGTGCAACATATTTCAGAACGCGGCGGCACCACTGTCGATCAAGGTCAAAGACAAGTGCGCGTAGCAGGCGTTGACCAAAGCGGTAACGTTGTTGAAAAAGACAGCGGTCAAGATGGCGCCACTGTGCACATCAAAAATCCGCAGGGCGGATTCACCGATTACACCGTCAAAGACGGCAAAGTTTATAAAACAGGAGCGGATGGCAACCTAGCGGTGACGCTGTTGCAGACAAAGATTTACCACCCGGCATGGTACGCGCCCAAAACGGATCGATCCAGGTTGGTTCGATGGTGCTGACCGCCGACAATCAATATACGGATCAAAGTCATGATGTACACATGCAAAACAAAACTGCTCGAGTTGATGGCAGCACAGCAACAGTAAGTTCTGAGACGAATCAGGAAACTATCTCCACACAAGATAGAACTTACAACTATGACAGCACATCCGGTAAATTCGTTGTATTGAATTCAAATGGCAGCATTGACCTGTCTTACAACGCATCCAATCAAAATCTTTATACAGATGGCGCTGTTTTCACACCAACTGGAATTAGCGATAACGGATGCCTTATCTCATATGATGGCGGCGTCACAGATAATGGCACTCAAGTTTATTCCGATGATGGTTCTTACTCAGATGCCAGCACAGTAGCCGCGCAGGATGCAGTTACCGATGCCGTAACGGATGCTGATACTTCTGAGACTGTCACTGATGGCTACGATGCTAGCGTCAGTACCGTGAGTGATTTAAGCAATGCGCAGAATCAGGTGTTAGCCGAAGAATCACAAGTTAGACCAGGCAGTGCTGCAGCCGGTACACTCGCCTATGAACTTGGTCAAATCCAGGATGCAACAGCTTTAGCCAGTAGAGAAGTTGACGCTTCTAATTTGGCTTATCAGGTTGGCGGTGTGTCCAATCCTAATTTAACAAGAGCCATCGTAGATAGTGGCGCAGGCGCAGACGGAGTAAGAGCGATTCTTCGTCAGCAAGGCTTGCTCCCGCAAGACGACGCCACAGCGTAATAGCTTTTATTTTTTGGGCGTACCGCCCTCGCTCTTACTTACTTTTACTACGACTGGATTAACTACGACGCCGTCTTGAACTTGATCGTTAGGATTCACAATGGCGTTATCGCCAACTTGGATTCCTTTAGCAATTTCGAATTGGCCACCGAGATCGCGCCCGATTTCCACTTTATGCATTTGGACACGGTTATTTTTGTCCACTGTATAGATAAACGTTCCATCCGCTCTCGTTTGCACCGTTGTTGCTGGTACTACCGGCTGGCGAATGGTAGTGGGGCATTCAAAGTGAACGCGGGCATACATGCCGGGCAAGAGTTTGTGGTCCGAATTTGGAACGTGAATTTCAACTTGCAACGTTTTAGAAGCTGGATCAATTCCGCCTGAAATGTTTGACACAATGCCAATAAAATGACGTCCGACATATTCTTGAAATTCCAGTTTCGCTTCATCACCGTCATGGACGAACGAGACATATTGCTCAGGCACATATACAAAAACACGCAGAATGTCGGTTTTTGCAACTTCAAAAAGCAAGCTGTTGTTTGAATTGCTGCCGGATGTGATCAGAGCACCAGCGTCGACATTGCGCTGGGTGACAATGCCGTCAAATGGAGCAACCACCTTTTTGAAAGATCGTGTTGCTTGAATTTGATCGTGTGTCGCTTTCGCTGCGTCTAAAGCTGCTTGCGCAACGTGCACCGCAGCCCTGGCTGAATTGACGGAAGCATCTGAAGATCTTGCCGAAGCTATCATGGCATCCAACGTTGCGGCTCCAGCATTGTAAGCTTGCAATTTGGTATCTCGGTCTTCCTGACTTACGGCTCCTTCGGCAACCAATTTTTTATAGCGATCGAGCTCAGCAGCGAAATACTGCAAATCTGTTTTTGCCTTGCGAACGTTGGCATAAGCTGTGGTGGAATCAGCCTTGGCACGTTGATATGCCTGCTTGGTATTGTCGAGATTTGCCCCGGCTTGTTCTACAGAACTTGCTGCCGCCTGAACTTGTTGATCGAGCTCTGGTGTATCGATGTCGGCCATTATCTGGCCCGTGTGAACCTTGTCTCCGATATTGACATATCTTTTTGCTAAATAGCCATCGACACGAGCGTAAATTGTGGCATCCTGAATGGCCTGTGTTGCACCGGGCAGAACAAATTCTTGAATAGCCGGTCCGGGTTGTGCCGGCGTTACGGAGACGAAAGGCGCTTGCGCCACCTCTTTGCGAGTGTGTTCGGCTAGCGAGTTCCTTTCTTTTAATCGTGGCAAAATGCCCATGGCAATGAGGCCAGCGAATACAGCCAGGCAAATTAGAATGGCTGGAATAACTAAAAAATTGGATTTTTTAGTCGGTCGAACGCTAGTATCGCGATCGACTGTTTCTTTCTCCGTACTAACTTCACTAAAGCCATCCATATTATTCTTCTTTCCCAAACGCAAAGAATTGGGGCTTATTGGACTGTTTGCATATTACGCTCATTGACGCTATCTGAACTCGGTAGTTCAGTCATATACTATTATAACTGACGTACCAAAGCTACTTTACGGATGGTTGGAGCACATATATGTGGATCGTTCGATTAGCGCTTGATCGACCTTACACGTTCGTAGTTGTTGCGATCATGATTGCGCTGTTTGGAATTCTGTCGATTCGATCGATGTCGGTCGATATTTTTCCGCATATTAATATTCCAGTGCTGACATGTGTCTGGACATATAGCGGTCTTACTCCTATTGAAATGGAGAGGCGCATAACCAACGTTACTGAAAGAGCTGTAACCACAACGGTTACCGGCATCGAGCATATTGAGTCTCTCTCGTTGCTTGGCAGTTGCGTTATCAAACTATATTTGCACCAGGACGCCAATGCTCAGGAGTCTCTCGGCGAGTTTGCAGCTATTTGCCAGACGGTTTTGAAGCAGATGCCTGCCGGGGTTACACCGCCCCTGGTGACTGCCTTTAGTGCAACAGATATTCCGGTTATGCAACTTTGCATCAGTTCAACAACCATGCCGGAAACAAAACTGTTCGATTTCGCAAATAACTTCATCAGGACACAACTTGCTACAGTGCAGGGTGCGGCTCTGCCCTGGCCGTATGGCGGCTCCGCGCGCCAGATTATGGTAGATATTGATCCTCAAAAAATGGCGTCCAAAAATGTATCGGCTAGTGATGTTGCAAACGCCATTAACGCCCAGAATATTATTTTGCCGGCAGGCACTGCCAAGCTCGGCATGATGGAATATTACGTTCAGCTCAACAGCAGTCCTACAGTACTCGATCAGCTGAATGAGATACCGATTAAACAAGTAGGCAATGCTGCCATTCTTATAAAAGATGTCGCACATGTCCACGACGGCTTGGCTGTGCAAACCAACATAGTAAATGAAGGTGGCTCCAGAGCCATTTTGCAAAACATAGTGAAACTCGGTGCGGCATCAACAATTGACGTCGTCAACCGAGTAAAAGCTCAAATTCCTGGTATTCGCAACATTTTGCCCGATGGTGTAGACCTTCGGATATTAAACGATCAATCAATTTTTGTGCAGGAATCAATTGATGAAGTTGTGCGAGAAGGACTAACTGCTGCCGGTCTTACAGCACTCCTGATGCTGCTTTTGCTTGGAGACTGGCAGAGCACGGTCATCGTTGCAGTTTCTATTCCGCTTTCTGTTTTAGCCGGTCTTATTCTTTTGAAAATAGCCGGGCAGACGCTCAACACAATGACGCTCGGTGGCTTTGCACTGGCAGTTGGTATGTTGGTGGACGATGCCACAGTAGAAGTGGAAAACATTCACCGGCATCTAGATCTTATTCGTGTAATTCGACTGAGAGGCGATGCTTCCCGAGACACTGCTCACTGGACGCGAGAAGCGATATTGGATGCGGCAAGCGAAATTGCCGTTCCGGCTTTTGTTTCAACCATATCCATCTGTATTGTATTTACACCTGTCATGCTGCTTACAGAGCCTGCCAAATCGCTTTTTTCTCCACTCGCCATGGCAGTTGTCGGTTCGATGCTTGCTTCTTATTTTCTGTCTAGAACGGTAGTTCCGGTCATGGCAAAATATATGCTGGCCGGCCATGCAGAAGCGCATCATGGCAGTCATCAGCGTGGTGTTTCTGCTGCCATTACTGCAGTTTCAAAACAGGTGGACAAAGGTTTCGATAAGCTTCGTGCTTTTTATCAAAACACCCTTACCTATCTTCTTGCTCGCCGTTTATTGGTGGTTATTATCGTTGTACTTTTTATAGGAATAACTGTTTCGTTCATTCCCATACTTGGAGAAGACTTCTTCCCAACTATCGATGCCGGCGTCCTTCGCATGCACGTCAGCGCACCGAGAGGTTTGCGCCTTGAGGAAACGGAAAGGTTGATCAAACAGATTGAAAAAGAAATCACCACAAATATCGTGCCAGAAAACGAGATAGACAACATTGCAGACATTATGGGTGTTCCCAATTCCTCTTTAAACTTGTCTTCAAGCGACAGCGTCAACTACACAGAAGCAGACGGCGAAATCCTTATTACATTGAAGGAAAAGCACCGCCCCTCTTCTCACTACCGTCACCTGCTACGCGACAAACTGCCGGGCTTGTACCCGCAGTGCACATTCT
>CAJCIF010000236.1 GCA_903970355.1 Actinomycetota bacterium | reverse complement strand
CATGGGTAAGACATCACGACAAATACGGAGATGCCGCCTACAAAGACATGTACATCGAAATCTTCTCCAAGAAGTAACGTAAGATACGACGCTCACAATTGCATCGGATTACAACGCAAACGGAACACATGTTGTTGTTCGTTTGCGTTGTAACTTCAAGTGGTAATCCAAACTTGCATCCAAAAATGTTTTTAAGCAATTGACGAATTCATAACCCGTTGGTTATGATTCCTGCCGGCAAAGAACATGACCGGTATGCAAGCGAAACAGGACGACCTTTTCAGGACACTGTCAGACCCGACTCGTCGGGCGATCTTCGAGCGGCTAAGCCGCGATGGAGAACTAACCGTTCGTTCGCTAACCGACGACTCAGGAGTCTCGCAGCCTGCTATATCAAAGCATCTAGGCGTTCTCAAGCGCACGGGTCTGGTGCACGATCGGCGTGAAGGGCGTGAGACTTACTACAGTGCCAGACCGGAAGGACTGGTTGTGCTGATTGACTGGATGAACTATTACGGCGCCTTTTGGCGCAATCGATTCGATCGCCTCGAAACACTTTTGAAAAGGATGGATCAATGAACAAAGTAGAGAACACACGTTCTGTAGTTATCGAGAAAGAGATGCCCCATCCGCCAGAAAAGATCTGGCGTGCTCTTACGCAAGTCGAGTTGATTAAAGAGTGGCTTATGGACAACGATCTGCAGCCTGTTATAGGGCACAAGTTTAATTTCCGTGCAACACCCATGCCTCATTGGAACGGCATAATTGATTGCGAAGTCTTGGTTGTCGAACCTAATAAGAAGCTCTCCTACAGCTGGAATTCTATGGGGTTGGAAAGTGTAGTCGTTTTTACATTGGTCCCAACAAGTGGAGGAACGCTTGTGCGCATGGAGCAATCTGGCTTCCGTCCCGATCAAGAAGCCGCATACAAAGGTGCGAACTACGGATGGCAGAAATTCATGGAAGGACTCAGCGGCGTAGTCGAAGGATTGAACTAATTAATGGAGAAGAAAAAGGCGGACATCAAGCAAGGCAAATCGCCTTCTCAACTCATCACTGAGAGAATTGCGGAGCTAGGCGATTGGCGCGGCGAGACACTTGCCCATGTTCGCAAGCTCATTAAGGAAGCAGATCCGAACATTACCGAAGAATGGAAGTGGAGAGGAGTGCCAGTTTGGTATGACAATGGAATGGTGTGCACAGGCGAATCCTACAAGGATCACGTAAAACTCACCTTCCATAAAGGTGCAGCCATCAAAGATCCCAAAGGCGTTTTCAATGCCGGACTAGATGGAAACGCAAGACGCGCAATCGATCTCTATGAAGGCGACAAGATCAACGAATCTGCCTTCAAGGAAATTATCCGCGCCGCAGTCACATTGAACTCCAAACGAAAGAAATAGTAAAAGAGCTCCTTCACCTTCTATAATGAAGAGTTCTAAGTTGTCGATGGGAAGGCGCCACCTAGAAATAGCGCCCCACCTGAACGCCACACAACTTTAAACACTATTCAATTGACAACACACTCAAACAAATTCCATGGATTTTAACCTAACAGAAGATCAAATCGCCTTTCAGGAAGTAGCCAGAAGCTTTGCTGAAAAGGAATTGGCAGTACACGCCGCCGAATGGGACGCAAAGAAAATATTTCCCAAAGAGGCAATCCGAAAAGCAGCAGATTCAGGTTTTTGCGGAGTATACGTCAACGAGGACGTGGGTGGTTTGGGATTAACCAGACTGGACGCCGCAATTATTTTTGAGGAGTTGGCAGCTGGCTGCCCGTCAACCGCGGCTTATATAAGCATCCACAACATGGTTACGTGGATGATCGATGAATTCGGTTCGCCTGAACTAAGAACGAAATTCTGTCCAGACCTTGCTTCAGGCAAGACGTTGGGATCATACTGCTTGACTGAACCAGGCTCTGGCTCAGATGCTGCCAGTCTCAAAGCAACGGCCGTCAAAAAGGACGATCACTATTTACTTAACGGTGCAAAAGCATTTGTCTCAGGAGCAGGTGAAACTGAAGTTTTGATCGTTATGACCAAGACAGGCGCGAAAGAAATAACGAGTTTCGTCCTGCCCACTACCCTGAAAGGCATATCGTTCGGAGAGAACGAGAAAAAACTAGGTTGGAATTCTCAGCCAACTAAAATCGTTTATCTGGACAATGTCGAAGTACCGCATGAATACTTGCTCGGCGAGATTGGAATGGGTTTCAAGATTGCGCTCAAAGGCCTTGACGGTGGACGCATCAATATTGGCACCTGTTCGGTGGGAGCAGCACAAGCCGCATTAAATCATGCCCAGAAGTATATGAATGAGCGCGAGCAATTCGGAAAAACGTTGTCGCAATTCCAAGCATTGCAATTCACAATTGCGGACATGCTTACAGAAGTGGTGGCGTCGCGTCAGATGGTGCGCTTAGCCGCTTGCAAGCTCGACAGCAAAGATCCGCAGGCAACAACCTATTGCGCCATGGCAAAGAAAATGGCTACAGACCTCGCTTTCAATGTTTGCAATCAAGCAGTTCAAATATTTGGAGGATATGGCGTAACTCACGAATATCCGGTAGAACGATTGATGAGAGACGCTCGCGTCCACCAAATTGTAGAAGGAACGAACGAAATCATGCGGGTAATCATCTCCAAAAAAGTATTGGAAGAGGGAGCAACACTTCTGATCAGATAGATAGAAAGGCTTATGCATAAATACATTATTTGCGAAAAGAATGGTGGTCTGGGAAGCATAACTTTGAGCTCAGAGAAAACTTTGAACTCACTTTCGATCCCGATGATTGCTGAGTTGCATGATGTCCTGAAGCAATGGAAGGCAGATGAAGAAATAGCTTGCGTGCTGTTGCAAGGCGCAGGAGAAAAGGCCTTTTGCGCCGGCGGCGATGTAAGAAGGCTCTATGACGCAATAATCAAACAACGAGATGAAGCTCCGGAAGAAGTTCCACAAGATTGCCTGGACTTCTTCACCCAAGAATACAAGCTGGATTACGAGATTCATAAATACCCCAAACCGATTGTCGTTTGGGCAGATGGCATTGTAATGGGTGGAGGAATCGGGTTGGAAGCGGGAGCTTCGCACCGTATCGTCACTGAAAAAAGCAAGCTTGCTATGCCGGAAATAACGATCGGATTGTATCCTGATGTTGGAGGCACCTGGTTCCTGAATAGGATGCCAGACGGATTTGGCTTATATCTTGGCTTAACCGGCACTCGCCTGAATGCCGCTGATTGCCTATATCTCAAGCTGGCGGATTATTTCATTCCGTTAAATTTGAAGCCTGAAGTAATCGCTCGTCTTCAAAAAGCTAATTGGGAAAAGAACAACGAAAACAACTTTGCAAAAGTCACGGACATCTTAAACAGCATTTCGGCAGAACATCAACCGGATAAATCGCTTGCCCAATCGCATCAGTCCTTTGTTTCCAGATTCGAGGAAATATCTTCGGTAGATGCTTTTAGAAAAACGTTGCTTGCCTGTTACGATAAAGATGATTGGATAAACGCCGGCATCAAATCGTTTGAGTCGGGCTCGCCAAGTTCGGCTCATATCATATTTGAGCAACTCAAGCGAGGCAGGAACTTGAGCTTGGAAGAAGTGTTTCGATCCGAATTGAACTTGTCAGCTCAGTGCTGCATCCACCCCGATTTTGCAGAAGGTGTCCGAGCCTTGCTTGTGGATAAAGATCAGTCTCCAAAATGGCAACCGGCAACTCTTGAAGCAATAACAGATAAGTGGGTGGAGAGCTACTTCAGACCACTCTGGAAAGACGGTGAGCATCCTTTGAAACAATTGGGGAACAGCGAAGCAGTATGCAAAAAATAGCTTTTCTCGGCTTGGGCAATATGGGTAGCCCAATGGCGATAAACTTAGTGAAAAACAAACATGACGTAAGCGGCTTTGATCTATCCAAAGATGCCATGTCGAATTTCGAGAAAGCTGGCGGTAAGACTACCAAAACAGCATTGGATGCCTGCCGAGACGCAGAAGTGGTAATTACAATGCTGCCATCCGGCAAACATGTTGCCGAACTTCTTACCAGAGAGTTTATTGGCAGTTTAAAGCCAGGCACCCTCATCATCGAGAGCAGCACGATAGACCCGGCTACTGCCAAAGCTGTTGCTTCACTGGCCGAAGAGCATGATTGTTTTATGATCGATGCACCGGTATCTGGTGGCACAGCCGGTGCACAAAACGCCACATTGACTTTTATCGTAGGTGGAAAGGAAGACGCTTTAAAAAAGGCGACGCCTTATCTAAGCTGCATGGGCAAAAATATATTTCACGCCGGTCCATCCGGAGCCGGGCAGATGACAAAAATTTGCAACAACTTGTTGCTTTCCGTTCTCATGGTAGGCACATCCGAAGCCATAAATCTGGGCATCGCAAATGGTCTCGATCCAAAAGTTTTAAGCGAGATAATGCAAAAAAGTTCTGGTCGGAACTGGGCGCTTGAAGTCTATAACCCTTGTCCGGGAGTGATGGAAGGAACACCAGCTTCACGAGAATATGCCGGTGGTTTTGCGGTTGACCTAATGACCAAAGATCTCGGACTGGCGATGGAAGCAAGTTTGGCATCAAAAACTGCTACACCGCTGGGAAATATGGCGTTCAACTTTTACAGAATCTGGGGCGAAGCTGGCAATGGTAAGTTGGATTTCTCAAGCATAATTCGTTTTCTGAATCACAAGAAAGAGCAATCAAAATGAAATTTGAGACCATTGAATATCAGCAAGAAGGCCATGTCGGGTTATTGATTATTCAAAGGCCACAAGCCCTCAACGCCTTGAATGCACAAGTGCTGGAGGAGCTCTCCACGTTTGCTAAAGACATAAGCAGCAACAAAGAAATACGTGCTTTAGTGATCACTGGTTCGGGCGAAAAGGCATTTGTAGCTGGGGCTGACATCAAGGCGATGGCATCGATGACACCCAAGGAAGCGCAAGATTTTTCTACAACTGCGCAGGCTGTGTTTGACAATATCGCAGCCTTGCCTTTTGCAGTAATAGCAGCGGTAAACGGTTTTGCACTGGGAGGAGGGTGCGAATTAGCTTTAGCTTGTGACATAATAATTGCTAGCGAGAAAGCAAAATTCGGGCTTCCGGAAGTCACCCTCGGATTGCTTCCCTCCTTTGGCGGTACGCAACGATTGCCTCGTGCAGTCGGACTTTTCAAAGCGCGCGAAATGGTATTTTCCGGAGAATTTTACTCCGCGCAAGATTGCCTGAATATGGGATTAGTAAACAGAGTTACAGCACCGGATCAATTGCTGCCGGAAGCACGCAAGCTGGCCCAAACCATTGCCTCGCGAGCACCGATAGCGGTGGCAAAAGCAAAACAATCAATTAGTAAGGGTTATGAACTGCACATCAAAGACGGTCTTCAACAAGAAGCAGAACTCTTTGGCGAACTCTTTAATACGCAAGATCAAAAGGAAGGCATAGACGCGTTTATCACAAAACGACAGCCTGAATTTAAGGGGAACTGAGATGGATGGAAATGGCATGTCAAAGAAAAAGCCGGTGGTCGGCAGCGCTGGAGCGAGATTGCATCAGGCTTTGAAAGATGAAAGTCCGTTGCAGATGGCAGGAACAATCAATGCTTATTGTACTCTCTTGGCAGAACGAGCAGGTTTTAAAGCAATCTATCTGTCCGGTGCTGGTGTCGCAAATGCATCCTTCGGACTCCCGGATTTGGGCATGACCAATCTGCATGATGTCTGCGAAGACATCCGCCGCATAACATCAACCACCGATTTGCCGCTCCTGGTGGATGCGGACACTGGTTTTGGCAATTACATGGGTATCACGCGCTGCATACAGGAGATGACTCGAGCTGGTGCCGCTGGCTGTCATATCGAAGATCAGGTGCAAGCCAAGCGTTGCGGACATCGTCCCAATAAATCAATAGTCCCCAAAGCAGAGATGGTTGATCGCATTAAAGCAGCTGTTAATGCGCGAATGGATCATTCTTTTGTTGTGATGGCTCGAACCGACGCACTTGCAGTTGAAGGATTAGATGCTGCTATCGACCGGGCAGTTGCTTGCGTTGAAGCTGGCGCCGATATGATATTTCCAGAAGCGGTAACTGACCTTGCTCAGTACAAAGCCTTCGCTGATGCAGTCAAGGTGCCGGTTTTGGCCAATATCACCGAGTTCGGAAAAACTGAACTCTATACGGTAAAGCAGCTCAAAGAAGCTAAAGTAAGCCTGGTGCTTTATCCACTATCTGCTTTTAGAGCTATGAGCCAGGCCGCGCTCAAAGTTTATCAGTGCATTAAAGACAAGGGTACACAAGCTGAGATGGTGCCGATTATGCAAACACGTGAGGAGCTCTACGACGTTCTTGATTACAAAGCCTATGAAGAGCAAGTAGACTCTCTTCTAGTCAAGGAGAAATGATAATGGAAACTAAGAAAAGCGGCGGACTAGCAGGCATTACAGCCGGTGACTCCGCTATTTGTACGGTGGGGAAAGAAGGTAAGGGTCTCAATTATCGTGGTTACTCAATTAACGATCTTGTAAAAGACGCGTCCTTTGAGGAGGTTGCTTATCTATTGATCTACGGCAAGCTTCCCAATAAAGCAGAACTTGCCGCATATGAAAAACGACTGCAAGGCAAGCGCTGGCTGCCGGAGCAATTGAAGATAGTACTTGAGCAACTTCCTACCAACACCCATCCAATGGACGTACTACGAACTGGTTGTTCGACATTGGGAACCCTGGAGCAGGAAGGTGCAGAACATAGCCAGTACGATATTGCCGATCGGTTGATTGCTGTTTTTCCCTCGATGCTTTTGTACTGGT
>CAJCIF010000235.1 GCA_903970355.1 Actinomycetota bacterium | reverse complement strand
CGTGGCGATCACCACATCGCGCACAGTGTCCCGCAACGCGATGAACCAGAAACCGGAACATTGGCTAAGGCATTATTTGTAGCCTTAAACCCATGAGCAAAATGAATAGGAACAACGAGTGCGTGAGCCAATGCTCCGACTTGAGCGTAGGCAAACAATGCAGCCGTAAAGGTTAGCAACTTTTTCATAACGCCCTCAGATTAATGCAGCGCTACCCTTGTATCAAGATGAGATAAGGCAGTCAACTCTTGACTTGTCACGTGGCCGTTTATTTCTGGCACCTTTTGTACCCTGTGAAATCGAGTTGCTAAGCTCGAATGCGTTGCGCATCCACATCAATTTCTTGACTCAGATCGAGTGTGGCTAAGCAGTCGCCTTTTGTTTTGGCTTCGCTTGCTGAGTCTTTTTGGCAGTTTCAACAAGTGCTGCAAAAGCATCTTTATCGTGCACTGCTAATTCGGCAAGCACCTTGCGGTTTAGATTGATACCAGCGATCGACAGCTTGTTGATGAAGACACTATAGCTGATACCATGCGATCGGCAAGCTGCATTGATGCGGGTGATCCAGAGGCTGCGAAAATCGCGTTTGCGTTTGCGGCGATCGCGGTAAGCGTTTTTCCAGGCTTGCATGAGAGCCTGATTCGCAGCAATGAAGAGTCTCGATTTCGAGCCGCGAAAACCCTTTGCATACTTAAGGATTTTCTTGTGGCGTTTTTGAAGTACGTTTCCGCGTTTTACGCGCATGGGTCAATCTCCTTCTTTGATTGATTGTTTGGTGGTCAAGCAAGCGTACGGTTCGGAGCCATCGGAGAGGAGAGTCCCTTAGGCAGCCAGGGCGACGCTTGTATTGTTATCGGACGTATTTACGGTAAGGGAAAAGCTCCAGAACGTTTTGTTTCTGGTCTTTGGTGAGCTCGGTCCAGCCACTCAGTTTACGCTTGACGTCTTTGGACATCCATTCATTGAGGTGGCGCTTCCCAGCTTGGCGGCGCAGAATCTTACCCGTTCCAGTTATCTTGAAACGGCGCGCTGCAGCCTTATTTGTCTTCATCTTTGGCATAAGAACCCCAAATCGCTGAATGTTCAGCAGAACCGAAAGCTAGATAGGCGATTTCCCGTCTGGCGGCCTCTCAATGAGAGATTTGCCTCGCTGTGGAATCGGCGAAAGTATCATGATAACACTCTTCCCTTCCAGCTTTGCCTCTCTATCAATCAAACATAAATCTTTGAGCTCGTTGGCAAACTTGTTCATGAGCGTGATTGCCATGTCTTTGTGTTGCATTTCTCGCCCGCGGAGCACGATAAGGACCTTTATCTTATCTCCATCATTGAGGAACTTAGTTCCGCTACGAACCTTCACCTGATAATCGTGATCTTCAATTTTGTACCGCATCTTGATTTCTTTAACATCAACGATGTGGTGCTTTTTCTTCGTTTCACGGGCCCGTTTTTCGGCTTCAAATTTGTGCCGACCGTAGTCCATAATGCGTGCTACGGGGGGGTTTGCGTCCGGCTGAACCAGAAATAGGTCTAAACCCTTTTCTTTAGCGGTAGCAAGCGCCTCCCTGGTTGCCACGATACCCAACTGCGAACCATCGTCGTCAATCAGTCTTACTTCGCGGTCACGAATTCTTTCGTTTAAAAGAGGCAAATCGCGCCTTGCCTCGGGACGGCGTGGATCGCCTTTATCGGTGGGTGTGCTCAAGCGTTACCTCGTTGTGAAGTCCTAACCAAAGATTGCCGAAGGTGGGACTTGAACCCACAAGAGCTAATGCTCACTACGCCCTGAACGTAGCGTGTTTGCCATTTCACCACTTCGGCGACGTTCCACAATTTTACACTGGTTAATGTCGAATTGGTTAGCCGTCTGCGGTGTAAGGCATGAGGGCAATATCTCGGGCTCTCTTGATGGCAACCGTTAATGTTCTCTGGTGACGAGCACAATTGCCACTTATTCTTCTCGGAAGAATTTTGCCTCTTTCCGTAACAAACTTTTTGAGCCGGTTCGGATCTTTGTAATCGATGTAGTCAACTTTATCCGCACAAAAGCCACATGTCTTGCGACGGCGGGGCGGTGAATCTTGCATTGAACGCATGGAATGTCCTCAATTTCGTTTAGTTATGAATGTAATGGTGTCAGGCGTGCTGAGCGCAATTCCTAGAATGGAATTTCGTCTTCAGAAGCAAAAATTGCATCGAGTTCTTCGGTTTTCTTGCTTGCTGTGCGCGCCGCCGGCTTGGCACCGACGTTTACGTATGAATCAGCGTATTCTTCAGAACGCGTTTCTGACTTCTGCGGTGAGGAAAGATTTTCAACGCTGATTGCGTCTATCTCTACCTCACGCTTACGCTGACCTTCAGATGTTGAGTAATTATTTACCTGCAGCCTGCCATCGACTGCAACCAGATCACCCTTTTTGATTTCCTTGTCACAGCGTTCAGCGAGATCACGCCACGTAAGTACTTTTACTGGTGTGCTCTCCACCGTGCCATCAGGACGGGGAGCCGATTCTACTGTTATTGCAAATTCAGTAACGGCGATATTGGTGTTTGGAGTGAAGCGCTTTTCTGGGGCGCGAACCACTTTTCCGGAAACGACAATCTTACTCAAACTCATGATGCAGCCTCTTAGCTAGGAGTCGATGATGTTATTTCTGCTTCGACTTCAAACAGGACAACGAGAGAACGGATGATGTCTTCAGATAAGGTCATCATGCGCTTCAGTTGTGAGATTGTCTCTGTTTTCGCCTTAAAAATTGTTAGGACATAGTAGCCGTCGCGCATCTTATCAACTTCATAAGCTAGACGACGCCGACCTTTCTTGTCCGTAGCTACAATCGTTCCGCCCAAGCCTTTGATGTACTCTTCGACTCCGGCAATTGTTCTATCCACAGCATCCTCATCCAGGTTGGGACGGATGATGTAGAGAGTTTCGTATTCTTTTTCTAATTTCGTTGTTGGCAAAGTTTTATCCCCCATGGCCATAAACGTCCTGCTGAGCAGGCAAGGGTATCGCGCCTGTTTTTGGACAGGCAGGCAAGAATTTTAGCATGGCATGGCAACGGCTCGCCCTTACGTATTCTCCACATTTCCCAATGTTCACGATTGCATTAGACTTGGGGCAATGAAATCAGATTTGAATAAGTTAGGAAGCAAGTTGGCGGCTCTGGTCGCTCTGGCTGGCGCGTCTGCCCTTCTGAGTGCATCAGCTCAGTCCAATTACCCGGGCTATCCGGGCTATAACACAGCGCCAGGCATGGAGGCGCCCACTGCCGTTGGCTTACCGCCCAATGTTAATCCGTCAGTTCCATCAGCAGCACCTGCTACACCCAATATGGGCAGCATGGACTTCTGGAAGTCTTTCGTTGCGAATCGAATCACTCCAGGATCGGTCCTTACAGGTACGCTCGAAGATGACTTAAGTTCTAAGAAAGCCAAGGCTGGAGACATATTTGCAATTGTCCTGAACGATGGTTTTACGAATCAGGGCAAAGTAGTCATTCCGCCTGGATCAAGAATTATTGGCACCGTTACGTCCGCTACACCAGCAAAAGGGCTCAAATTTGGCATGCCCGGCAATATTGACGTGAGTCTGCAGTCTCTCGCTTTACCCGACGGCCGTACCGGCCCGATTAGCGGATTCATCGAACATAACCCCAACCATGACATAAAAGACGATCCCAACAAGGGTACGAATAACAAATCGATACCGATTGGCGATTACACGAATTCCGCTAAAGCGATGGGCTATTCACTTGTGACAAGAGTGACTCGTATAGCAGGAGTCAGGTATTCACCGCATGCCAACCAGAAGGCAGGCAAAGACTTTGAAATGAAGAAGGGTGAGGTTTTGGCGGTTAAGCTCAATAGACCCCTCGATCTCGCTTCGCTTGTTTATCCCGCCGGCAGCCAAAATGCAGCTATGCCAGCACCAAATGCAGTGCAAGGCAACATGCAGCCTTTCAGTCCACAATCAGCGCCACCCTTTGGTGCCGCGCCAGGCTCGCAAGCCGGATTACCGCAAGGCGAACCCTTTTAACAACTAGTCTTCTTGTTGTTTAGCTTGTGAATTGGTGTTGTTTTTGTAGTCGGACAAATGGCGCCAACCTTGATGCAGAATGAGCTGGTAGGCGTAGATTTGTTCGAGCCATCGACGATCGCCTTCCGGCAAATCTGGTCTTTCCAGACGGCGTTTTAAGCTGCCGGTAATCTGGCGAGTTTCTTCGATCGCTTTTCGATAGTTGCGAACAGGACCACGCTGTATCGCTGCACTTTGCACCATCGCTGGGGCTGAAGGCGGCGGCAGAGGTTGTGAGTGTTGCAGGTGTTGCGGGTGCGGTTCACGCGGTTCACGCGGTTCACGCGCCACCGGAAGTGGTGTCACTACCGTATGGGTGCTGTCACCATTGCCGTTTTGATAGCTGTTCGGAGCAGCTTGATTTTGTTGCTGTGCTTTATGCACCGCTTGTTGCGCAATGGGATGTTGAATAACGTTCTTGTGTCGTTCCGACCCACCGCGTCTGCGTTCTTTACGCTTCGTGCGGTAACAATCCAGGCAATCTCTCAGCCGTGGATTCATATGTTCAAAAACCTTCCCACAGGTCTGACAGGTCAGCGAGTGTTTTGGTTTTTCACCAGTCGGATCGCCCCCACCATCAGCGGCAGGAGATTCGTCTTCCATGGGTTCTTCAGAAGGAGCTTCCGCAACAACTTCAGCTTCTACTTCCTTAATACGTCTTGCACCCTTGCGCTTATCAACTTTGGGTAGCTCGACTTCTTCTTCCTCGACATCTTCTACTTCAACTACTTTTGCTTTTGAGCTGCGTGCTGATGCCGATTCTTTTTTAGCTTTAGGAGCGGAAGGACGCTTAACGCGTGATTCTTCCAGCATCTCCATTACTTTCGGATTTGTGAGTCCATCTTCTTTCAAACGACGTACTGTCTTCAGCTCTTCCATTGCTTGGTCTGGAAGAACCTTGATACCGTTCTCGTCGGTTGTAGTTTCGATATTGAACTCACTCAAATAACGCCTGATCGTAACGCTTGTTACGTTAAGATCCTTGGCGGCTTGGGCAATCTTAGTGCCCTCGACCTTGGATGTTTGTCGCATTGAGTCCTAGCCTGATTTTTTCAAAATGGTTTCGTTTGTGGGATTTCGATGTTTGACTGTCTTTTCCCTGCAACTTAGTCTGTCGCGGCAGGCTTCGAAAACGTTCCCTAGAAATCCGGGGTTGTTTGGTCGGTAAAAGACTTACTTAAACTTCGACTTCCCACATAAATTAACTCATGGATCGAGCCAGCTTACGAGTACCCCAGTTAAATTTTAATCATCGCCCGACAGGTTATTTGTCCGGAAAACCTCCTGAGCGGATTGATACGCCTTCCGAAGATGACTTCGGCTGAGGTGTGTATAAAGTTGGGTTGTGACTACATTGGCATGGCCGAGAAGCTCCTGGACCGACCTCAAGTCTGCCCCGTTTTCCAGTAAATGGGTTGCAAATGTGTGCCTGAGAGTGTGCGGGGAAAGGTTTTTTGAAAATCCGGCTGATTTGGCGAGCCTTTTAAGAATTTGCCATACTGCCAGCCTCGTTATCCGGCGATTACTGCGGTCTAGCAAAACAGGTCTGGCTTGACTGTTCTTGCCCGGGTATTTGAGTTTTTCATCGGCAGCAAGCGCCTCAAGGGAAGTTACAGCAGGAACTCCAAGAGGTACAAGTCTTTCCTTTGAGCCTTTTCCGAAGCAACGAACTTGCCGTTGATTGAGACTGATATCGCTCCAATTGAGACGAACAAGTTCAGAAACGCGCAAACCGGCCCCGTAAAGCAGCTCCACAATGGCTCTTTCACGCGTGCTCTCGGCACTTTTTAGAAGAGCTGTCACCTCATCTGGTGTCAGTACTTGCGGTAATTTTCGAACGCGACGCGGATTGTGCAAAGTTTCACAGGGATCTTGCCCGATCAAACCTGTCGCCTTCTGCCATTCAAACCACCCTCGCAAACTGGCGAGAACCCGACCAATGGTGGCAGGCTTTCTGCCTTTCTTATTGAGTTCGGAAAGGTAAATGCTTATTTCTTGTCTTGTCATTTCAGTATTGCGCTTGCGCAGCCAGGCGCCAAAAGCAATGAGATCACGTCGATAAGCAAGAAGGGTATTCTTGGCCAGACCTTTCTCGCGATAGACGTAGTCCAGGTAACTTGAAATTGATTCAGAAGAACCATAAACATGTTCGCCGGCACCACCGATAATGCCGTTCACCCGCCTGCGAGCGTGCTTATTTTTTAGTTGACGAGCCGGGACGCTGATGATGCGCCTTCGCTTCCTAGCCGTTTTTGTAAGAGCGATCGCCGATATTTGCTTAGACAGAAAAAGAATTTTTCTGCGGGACGAAAGCTCGATTGTCGTTTAATTGAATTGCCGAAAATGATACCACATCACCGGCGGTGCACCGAAGACCAAATCGAAATTCGGAATTTGTGTGGCTGATAAAACTTATAATGGAAGATGAACGATCTGGTCAGATTTCCAATTCTGTCTGCTCGGCAAGCGGTGTACCTCGCAACGAAGACTCGAGAGTCCCTTTGTAATTGCCTAATCTCTTTGCCCTAATTTCATCCAATTCAGGGCAAATTCGAACTCCATGAATACGTGGTTGTCGTTCTGCATAAAGCTTCTGCGCCAATGCAAGACCGGTGCGAGCATTAACAAGTGCCTTTTTGGCAAAATCTTTTGGATCTTTTGAAGCTTCTTTATTCTCCAGAAGCACATTAGCGTAGTCACGGTAAAACTTGGCTAAATAGGGGTGGTTGGGTGACAGATCGGATGACGCTACGGATAGTGCCAATCTCATTCTTTCTACGGCGCCTGAATCCTTCGTTCTTTCTAACACAAGACCTGACAGACGAAGCGCCTGGGCGTAGTCCATAGCACTTTGATAATGTGCTTGCAAAAGTTCAATCGCTTTATTTGCATGCTCGAGCGCAGGCTGTAGCCAAGTTTTGCCAGCATAATATGACTCACCAAAACAGGCCCAGCCCATAACCAGGTTATACAAGCCTTCTAATTGCTCGTCGTTCTCAAAAGCGTTCTTTTGTTTCTCATGTAGTCCTTTCAAGAAGTCTTGGGCTGGTAAAAATTTCTTTCCTTCACAATCGGCAAGGGCTCGATCGAGACAGGTTCTTATTCGAATAGGATCATTGTCCGGCAAATAAGAGCTGGTTAAATAGTCGGTGAAATCGCAAGATTCGCTTGCTCCAGCAGCATCGCCAAATATTAGAGCTATGGTTCGTCCACGCATCCCTGACTTAGCAAGTTCTTCATTTTTGACAGGAGAAAGATGGAATGACCATCTACAATGCTTTATAAAAAGCGCTTTCGCTTTCCGAAGGGAACCTGTTTTGAAAGCAAGATCAGCTTGTAGACCTAACGTATGAACATCAAAATTGTTCTTTAAGTTAGCGGGATCAAGCGAAGTATTTCTTCCCAAATCTATTAGCGCAAGCGGTGACTCAAGAGGTTTTTTTTCAGATGGAGAGTCATGTAGCGCCTCTTGTTCACGCTTTAATGTTTCTTCTAATCGAACAATATTTGATTCCGGCCAATGTTTGAGATATTTGGCGGTCTCTAGAGAAAGCGCAAAACATTCTGCGCTTTTTTGGTGACTGCCAAGTTTAGATTCGGCGATGCCTAGCTCTTCCAAACTCGTAGCCAACATATCGCTCCGAGGCGCGTACTGCGCTGCTAATACAACATTTGATTGAGCTAGTCCGTAAACCTCGTCGTAGTTGCCTTCAGCTAGCTGTTGTTTGATGCCATCCTCGTTGGTCGACCACATTCGCTCGATCTGATCTGCAACCGTTAAATGGATTGGACCAACGGTATTTACACCTGTAGCTGTCCAGAGTTTGAAAGCTGCAAAAATAACAACAGCTAGTTTCATGGTCAGTTTTGCAATGTCAGCGGAATATCGAGCTGACCACCTTTGTCATACGGCCCAACATGTCGATTGTCGGCCGGATATGAAATGCCGGATTCATTGCCTTTCAAAACGATGGATTCATCCCCTTGGAAGTGCAATTGTCCATTCACTGAAACAACTTGTCCTCTAACATGATCACTAGTTGATCTCGTTGAGTTACTAAATATTCTTCCTTCAACCACGTCACCAGCACGCACGCCGTATGGAAGTCTTACATCGAAGGTGACTTTTGCACCTTGTTGCAAGTTTTCTCCAAAATGCAGATTGCGGGATTCTTGCCCTTCCCAGATTGGGCCATTTTTGGGAAGTTTGTCGGTTGAAATATCAATTGCACCATTGTGCAGACGATGCAACTGTGCCCGTGCTTGTCCTTCAGGGCTTGAATCGTTAGTTACTCCGAGTCGGACATTATCTCCACCTGTTTTCTGCGGAATCTCTGTACTTGTCGTTCCATCTGGTCGAACAAAAAGGGGTTTACCGTACGGTGCAACCGGAGCTTCCGGCAATGCTGTGGGAGTGCCGGTTTCATTTGCATAAAGCTTGTGAGCGCCAGAAGAAGCGTTTGTATCTGGCGCCATAACCGGCTTTTCTGCAGTCAAAGGCTGATCTAAGATATTCTCTGAGGTGAGCGTTCGTTTCCCTAAATTTGCGTGAGTTTCTCCGTAAGCAAAAGCAGGAAGCCCGCTCCTTTGCCCGCTACCGTCATTCTTTGTCGCTGTAAAAGTTATGGACTTACCGTTTTCAGTCAGTTGGAATTCAGGAAAACCATGTTCTTTCAAAACTTTGTTTTGATCCATGACTGCTTTTAGATATTCCGCTTCTTGCGCAGACTTTTGTTGAGCCGTTAGTCCTCTATTGTTCTCAATTTTGACAAGCTCATTAAAAACTTCTTGAACGGCAAGCTCAGGGCCATTGCTGTATTTTTTTGTTTCTGCCAATCCTTCAGCTCTTGCCGCAGATTGTTGAAATTCTTGGTTTGTCATTGCCAACTAAACCCTAAAGACGAACTTCCGAACAAAGATAAAGTTACCAGTCTTACGTGACAGATATGTGGCAGTTTTCTAATTTGCGAGAATGCTCGGAATCGAGCGCACCCTTTAGAGTTCTATGTCTCCATTGCGCATCATGAGAGGTTTGAGTTTGCCCTTGGACATTGCATTGCTTAAGAAGGTTTTGTACCTGTCTAGTCTCGTACGCATACGTTCTCGTTCTGTGGCATCCCATAAGTCCGGACCGATATCATATTTTTGTTGGGCGAGACTGAAAGCCTTCTGCGCATGAAGGCGACCATTTTGCTCATCGCTGCCCAATTCCAGAGCTGCAATTCCATAATCCAAATGGAAGGGCGCAAGATATGGATGATTTAGTGGCAGTTCGGATGACGCAATTTTCAATGCCAATCTCAATTGTTCTATAGCATTGAGATCTCGATTTTCATATAAAACACGGCCATGTAAGCGTAGGCTTTGAGCGTAATCTAGTCTTGCAGAAGAATTGTCTCTAAAAGATTCTATCGCCCGATCGGCGTAGATTTGTGCTTCCAGCAAAGGAGTTATACCTCCATGAAATGACTGTCCGAGACAAATCCATCCCGTAGCGAGATTGTATTTACCTTCCAAGTACAAATTCTGCTGAAATGCATCCTTTTGCTTTTCATGTAATTCTTTCAGTCTGTCTCTTGCAGCTGAATAGTTTTCTTCCATGCTATCGGCGAGTGCTCTATTGATTTCGTTGATTATTCTGATTGGGTCATCATCCGATAAATAGCTTCCCGTGCGTTCATTGCAAACGTCGGAAAGAAAGCTCACAGTTTTGGCACGTCCTTGAGCTAAATCCATTTTCTGTGAAAGCATGCAAGCTTCAGTCAATTGCTCATTTTTGACGACGGGAAGGAATAAAGAACAAGCTTGCCTTTCCTGATTGAACTTATCTGCATCCTTCAGCCGACCATTTCTAAAAGCTAAGTTGGCTTTCTCTCCAAAAGATTCCGCATCTCTGCTTTGCTCAATTGAACTTCCCTCCGAACTGGATCTTCCAGTTTCAACCAATCCGTTCGGTGACTCATATTGTTTGATTTCTGTTGATGAGGCTGGGACTGTCGATTTCTCTGCTTGCCACGCACTTTCAATTTGTGCGATTCGAGAGGCGGGCCAATGCTTGAGGCTTTTCGCTATGTCTATAGCGTATTTGAAGCTCTCTATACTTTCTTGGTGATTTCCTAGTTTGGCTGATGTTATCCCTAGTTCCTCCAAACTTGTCGCGAGCATATCGCTTTGTCGTGCATATCCGGCAGCCAAAATAACCGCAACGCGCGCAATCTCATTAGCTTCTTTAAAACGATCCTTTTCGATTGCCCTTCGATAGGCGACTTGATTCGAATTCCAAGTTGTTTCGATAGCTTCGGCTCTTGCTAAATGAGGGATGCCAGCGGTATTAACACCAGTAGCAGTCCAGACTTTAAAAGCTGCGAAAACGACAACGGCAAGCTTCATCTTCAGTTATGCAACGTCAACGGAATATCAAGTGGGCCTTGCTTCTCGTAAGGGCCAACTTGTCGATTGTTGGTTTGTACTAATTTCCCGGTCGCATCTTTCACAAGGATGTTTTCATCTCCCTGAAAATGCAATTGGCCATTGACCGAAACAACTCTCCCTTTCACAACATCACTATTCTGATGCGTTTCATTGCTGTAGATCCTGCCTTCGACTACATCGCCACTCCTTACACCGTATGGAAGCTTTATTTCAAAGTTAACGCTATTGACGTTGCTATTTCCGTAATGCAGTATTCGGGATTCTTGTCCTTCCCAAACCGGACCTGGTGGAATGTTCCCGCTTGAGATATCAATTGCTCCATCCCTCATCCTGTGCAGATGTTTACGAGCTTGTCCTTCAGGAGACGCATCATCGACTATTCCGGTTTGAATCCTATCTCCTGGATTGCGCGGCAATTCTGTACTAGTTGATCCGTCTGGGTTTACATACTTAGGGGCGTCATAAGGCGTAACTGGACGGTCACTTGGATTAAGAGCTTGGTTCTGTTCCGCGCGACCTGTGTGCGTTCCAGAAGTTGGAATCGTTTCCGGTGCCATCTGCGGCTTTTCCGCAGTGAGAGGTTGATCCGAAACATTCTCAGATGTGAGGGTACGTTTTCCTAAATTCTCGTGATTTTTTCCATAGGCAGTGGGAGGCAGTGGTTGTTCGTACCAGTTCGTTTTGTCAGTGGCTTTTATGGTCAAAGATTGGCCATTTTCGGTGATATCAAACTCAGGAAAGCCATGTTGCTTTAGGACTTTGTTTTGGTCGAGAACTGCCTTAAGGTACTCTGCTTCTTGACTCGCCTTCTGTTGCGGGCTTCCTTTTCCATTCTCGATTTTGATAAGTTCGTTATAAACCTCAACGGTGGCGTTCTGCGCACCGCCCCTTTCTACATAGCTCTCAGCTCTTGCCGCAGACTGTTGAAATTCTTGGTTTGCCATTACCATTCACCTGAGACGGAACTTCCGACAGAGATAAAGTTACCAGTCTTACGTGACAGATATGTGGCAGTTTTCTAATTTGCGGCAATGCCCGGTATCGAGCGCACGGTTCCGTTAGGGCGAGTCTGGACCCACTTGAAAGACTTTTCAATTGAGCGTGAGATTGTATCCGGTTGATCGTATGGGGCGAGAATTTTGAAACTGAATGCTCTTGGGCGTTCGGAACTTATGTCACCCAGAACAGGAAGCGTGGGCAGACTTTCCAATTTATGAAGGGTGATCGAATTCACCACCTTTTGAACGGTGATTTCGCGCGAGAGTTCTCCCATAGTGCCGTTCAACGCCGTTGTTGACACCCTGGGAATCTGACCTGAAATTTCCATCTCGATAGTGTGCATGCGCAGATTGGCTTGACCCGTAGCCGTCAGGTGCAGGTCATCTCCGATGTACTGCATTTTGCCAAACGTGAGTTTGCCATTGTCGAGCTGCCATTCCGATGCTATTTCTCTAAAGTCACCGGTACGCACTGGCACAACCGTTCGCAAAAGATTGTTCAAATTGAAACCAAGCAATCCCTGGTGAATCAGATTGCCTTGATTGAGTTTGGATTGCAGGTGACCAAATCGGCTTACAGAGCCATTTTTGATTTCGACGCTGCCACTGCCGTCCATGTTGTTCGCCATCTCTTCGGAGGTAAGTCCATGTGATGAAAGATCGAGTTGTGCATCAAGTATTCCGGTAATTTCGCCTTTCGCTCCGGTCAATTCTTCCAGTACTGTGGCAGCGCTCGCCTTAGACAACAATGAGTGCATGACAAATTTATGTCTGGACATATCAATTGAACCGCTTAAATCCAGCTTGCCTGTCGCCATTGCAGCGTGGCACTTCTCGACATCAAATTCACCACCACCTTCCGCCAGAACATGCTTCCATTTGAAATCTGCATCGACATCCGTGCACTTCACGCCACCCAGCAAAACCTCTTGCAGGTGAATGCGTGCCTTCATGCCTTCATTGTGTTCAGATTCATCCTGAGCGGTATTGAGGGTTCCACTGAGGTCCTTTAGATTGAATTTTGGAAAAGACAATTTCTCGAAATTTACCGAGCCTGTGTAGTATCTTTCGCCGGCAACTTCATCCAGGGTGATTTTCCCTTTCAACTGCCCACTAACATCATTGTTGGTCACTTCATGATTGAAGAGCTGCATGATCGTACAAGCCGGCATATGTTCCGGCACTCTAATAGCCAAATGCGTTCTTTCAATTGGTTCTGCTTCCGTAAAGTTTCTATGCTTGGCATTTCCTTTACTGCGGAAATTGCCTTTGACTTGCAAGCTGGAATTGCCGATACCGATTTTGCTGTCTGTTATTTGAACGCTCTCTGAATCTGACTTGAGGGCACCATCAATCGACAGGGCTTGATCCGGGGGTTGATAGATTTTGCCAAATGGTCCGCTCAATACAAGCTTGCCGTCCGCCGGAACGTTTAGAGAAAAACTGGCGGTGGAGAGGCTTTTTTCGCCTGAGGCTTTCCATTGAATGGCAATTGGTGCATTAGCCGTCAGATCCAGGTGGTTTGTCTGAACACTCTGTACAAAGGCAGGAAGTATGTCGTCAAAATCGGCGGGATCCATAGTTGCCTTAAGTTCGCCGTGCCAGGCAACCTCTGGTTTGCGAGGAACTTTTGCATCAAGGGTAAATTCTGTGTGTTTCAATGTCCCGGTTATATCTTGCACTGTTATGTCATCGTCGGAAAACAGAAGCAAGCCATTTAAACGCTCGATGTTAAATTGTTGACGGCCATAGCGAACACCGGCATTAACGAAACCAGCGGATCCTTTTACAAGTGGCACGCCCTTAACGATTTGACAGGTGATATCACCATAAGATTTGCCATGCAAATTTGAAATTCGATTTTCCTTTTTGAATTTGTCAAACGACTCTGTCACCGCATCCGGTGCCAATACCGAGTCCAGATAGTATTCAATTTCATGCACATCAACACCAGGCGATTTCAGGCGCATTTTGTCTACGGAAGTTTCCTTGCTTAGATGATTCATCTGGAAACTGACATAGACAGTGCCACTAGCTAAGGCGACACCGACATCTTTCGATATAAGTGTATCGTTCTCATAGGTGAGATTTCCGCAAACGGCAGTCACTGGTTTGGACAATCCTTTTGGTTGATAGACAAGAGCAGTGGGATTACCCGAAAGAACGAGAGTCGGATTTTGTTTTGTGCCGCCAATTTCCATACGGAAGTCGTGCAAGGTTCCATATATTTGCTTGCCGTCGAAGAACGGTGCTTTAACTTGAAGCGCTTGCAGCAAGCTGGCCAAAGTCGCTACATTGAATTGATCTGCAGCAAGCTGAATATCTATCTTGTCTGTACTGCTGGCAGGGATGTTTCCGTTCAGCTTGATGTTAAAGCCGTTCAATAATCCTGAGACGTGATCCAACTTCACAGCATTTTCCCGGGCCACGATTTTTCCAATGAGCCTATCGAAAACCAGATTCGGATCGGATAAAACAATGCGGGCGTTTTTCAATTGCCCATCCGTTTCAAGCAAAAGCTTTTCACCAGTCTTATTGATGTTGCAAACTACATCCGCTTTGCCGCCCAGCTTTATGTTTTTCGCATCGAGTTTAACTGAACTCCAGATGGCGTCTTTTACATCTTTCGATTGAGACATGTTTTCCGAAACATTGTTTAAGGGCAGATCCTTCGCTTCGAAATTGAATTTTGCCGTACGCTTTTCTTCATCGGCATCGCCGGAAAATGCGCATTTGAAAGTGCCGTTATTGATGCTGCAGTTCTTAAAGCTCGCTTTCGTGTCACCATCCACTCGAATATCGCCGCTAATCAGGCTTTGATCGGAAAGATTGAGAAGACAGGCAGCAGCAACGAACTGTGGTGGTATCACATGAAGCAGGTCGTTGATGGATACATCCGTTGCATGCACATCGGAAGCAACGCTTGTGCGTTCTCCATCATTTACCACATGCAAATTGACACCAGCTTTACCGCGCAGATGAGCAAGAGTCAGTTTTGAATTTTTGGCAAGCACGTTGGAATAAGAGAGTGTGCGGCCGAGTAATTCGAGATTCTCCACCTCACCTTCAACAGTGCTTTCAAAGGTCGGCTTTTCATTATTTTTCAAATTTTTGATGCTGCCTTCGGTGCGCAAGCTCACTTTTGCAACGGGCAAAGCAACGGTGGAATGATCCCAGATCACCTGACCGCCATCCTTGCCTGTCAAATTTAGGTGTGTCACCAACTCCGGTGTGGTAACTCGATCGCCACCACTTGTGGTGTAACCGAATCCGTGCGCATCAACAGAAAGTTGGGCAGTGTAATTTTTATTCAATACACCTTTGCCATCCAGATCCACATCAAATGTGCCTGTGACAGCGCGATCCGACAGGGGTTTAGCCAGGGGTGACAGATCGAGAGCGAGCATCTTATCAGCTGTTTTGAGCTCATCAAGATCGGCGTTTTTCACATGCAATTTGATTTTGCAATTGTTTTCCCGCCAGTCAGCAAACTTTCCAACACCCAAACCATCAAGATTGAATTGACTGCTAGTGCCATTCTCTTTCGGGTGAGTGAAGGACAGAACAAAGGGGCGATTGAAGCGCTTGCTGGGGCGCACAAATTTGAGATCGAAGTTACGGAGATCGGTCGGTTTAAAAGGATTCGCTTTGGAAAGCGAGGCAAAGTGTATGACGCCATCGGTTGTTTGCAGATATTTCACATCGAGTGTAGTACGGAGCAAATCGCTGAAGTTCCAATCTTCTTTGGAGAGCTTTATTGCCCATAGCTCAGGATGCTTAAATTCCAAATAACGAATCTTCAGTTCGCCTGATAGTAATGGCCAGATTGCTATACCAATTTCACTTCTGCCGGCGGAAAGCAGGGGCACACCGCTGTTGTCGGTGATATCCAGACCTGAACTGCCAACTGCGACCCCATCTAAACCGATCGTTAAGTTAAGGTGCTGGAGCTTAACGCGCCTGTGCATAGACTGGCTCATTAATCTTTCCAGGCTGGGGCGAGCCCAATCGATATTTATGAGCATCGCGACACTGAATATGATGAGCATAAAAAATGCCCATACCGAGACAAAAATTGAGCCCAGCCACATCTTTTGAACCAGAGTGGCTTCTTTTATCGACGATTCATCGTTTTCGTCAATTGTGGCGCTATTAGGGGCCAGTTCAGTTCCCTGCGGCATTATTTTGTTTAAAACGGGAGGCATTCGCAGAATACGCCAAACCACTCATTCTACGATCAATCGACCCGGCTCAGGCTAATTTTGCTGTAATTGCGAAGCAGTTGCCCGAAAGTTGTACTATTTTGCTGGGTATATTGGAAGTCTGGAAACGCTTAGGAAGGGAAGCAGTACTGTGGCCACAAAGAAAGTGCAAAAGTTATCCGGCGACCTTACCAAGGATGAACTAGATACTGCCTGTTTTCCGGTTTTCGAAAAATTGTTGCATGACCTGGGATCACGTTATCGGGATTGGATTGTAATGATTGAGCCCGATAGTAAGGACTATTTTTTAGGACAAGATGATCACGAAGTACTGGCACGGGCACGAAAGAAGTATCCGAAAGGTAGATTCTTCGCCTATCGCCTTAACGAAAACCCAATAGTTGACACAATATGATGACGTTTCCTCACAACAATGTTCGTCCTAGAATCGGCCCCATCGCCGGAAGAATAGACGAATTAGGCCGCGTGCTTTTGCCCGTCACAATAGTTGCTTCAGATGGTTTTGAACTCGAACTTGAGGCCCTCGTCAATTTGCAATTTACAGGCTCTTTAGTGATTCCGGAGCAATTAGCCGCCTCAATCGGCTGGCGCTGTTTAGGTGCACGCCGTGTCGAGATGGGAACAGATGTGAAAGTCGTATCTCACTACCTTGGTTTGATATCGCTCGGCGTTCAACATCAGGATGTTTGCGTGTTGGGAGGCACTGATGATCGCTGTGTGATCGGCCAGCGATTGCTGAAAGGCCGTGAGCTCACAGTTGATTTCACAACCGGGCGCCTCTTTTTGTCTGAAGAAAAAGATCACGCTTAGCACAAATGATTTTCGTAAGCGTAGCGCACAAGCGCAGCTCGGCTCGTTAGATTCAGTTTTTTGCGCAAACGCGACACGTGTACTTCTGTTGTGCCTTCCGTAATGTGGCACTGATCGGCAATTTCCTTATTGGATAAACCAAGCGCCACTTTGCGCAGCACTTCAATTTCTCGGGTACTGAGTTTCACCCGCATCTTTTCTCTGCTTTCCTGCCGCTCTGTCAATTCGCGTGTTGAGTGAACGACGCTGTTTAGTTGACTGCAAAGGTCT
This sequence comes from Actinomycetota bacterium, assembly GCA_903970355.1. GTDB lineage: Bacteria > Cyanobacteriota > Vampirovibrionia > Obscuribacterales > Obscuribacteraceae > CAJCIF01. Next base: position 1,386 of record CAJCIF010000235.1, on the reverse strand, counting down.
GTAAGCTTGTCGATACTCAAGCTCTGTGTCTCGACGATTTGATAAAGCTTCGCCTGACTGATTGCGATGGAGAGCTGGTTGGCAATGCGCGAAAGCAAATTGATTTCAGCCTGATTCCACAAGCGCTGATTTACACAATCATCGAGATGGAACAAACCCATGAGCCGTCCTCGATAAACGAGAGGCACCATAATTAGAGATTTGATGCTGTAAATTTGCAGTTCCTGAGCGAGATCACGTGCAAATGGAAAGGTGTCATCTTGCATGATGACTAGCGGTCTTCTCTCACCAACATCAAGAAGAAGATCGTGATAGCGAGAAAAAATGATGCTGCGTTCTGATATCGCATCATGAGAAGGCTGAGTAACCTGGCGATTTATGCGCATCGCCGCACCAGGTGCGGACACTGTGCAAATAATGGAGCGGGTTACTTTAAACTCTTCAGAAAGACTGCGGGCAGCAGAATCTATGATCTCTTCGAGATCAAGTGAACTGTGAATGTTGACGATCATTCTATTGAGGAGCGCTTCATCGTGAGAAGACCGCTCAACACGTTGATACGACTCACGTAAGTTTTCCAGCAGCATAGCGCGCTGCAAATTGGTAGTAAGTGTGCGTGGTAGAAACTTTTCGTAGGAGCCGATTTTAGGAAGAAAATCGCTTGCCCCAGCCTTAAGGACATTGAGAGCCAGTTCCGGGCTGTCGTTATTGGTCATCACAATAATAGGAATATGGGGCTTCGCCTGATGAATGTGCGCAATGAGATCTTCACCGGAGCTACCCGGCAGTTCGTAATCCATAACCACAAGATCGAAGCCCTCCTTATCGAGAATGCGTTCGGTTTCTTCGGCGGATACAGCAACTTGCACCCCATATAGGGGTGATTGGGCAAGTATTGTTTTACGCCAGAGCTCGAGTTCATTCTTATGATTACCAATAAGAAGCACGGAACGCTCGTGGTGACTGCTATTTGTCATGTGGGTCGGGCAAATTTGGGGTGAGCCGATGAACTGTTTGAGTTACGGTAAACATAGGAAATGGAGTAGCTAATTACAGCTTTCCCTATAGTTTACCTGTAGTCACTCCCTGCTATAAATCTAGTACGGGTCCCTTGCAAACCCTATTGGAGTCCGCACGAACGCCCGCCCGACCGCTTAAGGCGTACTAGACCCCCTATTCTAATCGGCTTCCCTTCCATCAAAGCCGATGTGCAGGCTCCAAAGAAGAGCAGCTCCACCCTCCGGAGCTGCTCTTTTATTTAAGTGCTCCGGGCGGCTCCTCCGTCGCCTACTCCGCACGTTTTGGGCGCTGCGCTGCGCCACGGCTCCTCGCCGTAGGCTTGCTTCGCTGTTGGTTCATTTTGGTGGGCGGCTCCTCCGTCGCCTA
>CAJCIF010000234.1 GCA_903970355.1 Actinomycetota bacterium | reverse complement strand
CAAGGTTCATCCTCCACTTTTCAAATACCATGTTATAACGAAAAAATGAATATGCAGTTTGGTAGATTATCTACTGAGTTTTTCAAGCTCTGCGGTTGGTAGATTGCTGAATTGTTGTGCATCTGCAACTGCAAGTTTTGGTGGCGAGGTGTGGAAAGGCATTGGTAAATCTTGCAAGAAGTTTTTGATTATTGTTCTGCATGGTGTTTCGACAAAACGGAAGCACAAATCGGAGAATACGAGAAGCACAGCTAGAAAGATGCCAACTCGTAAAGCCGGGGGCAAATTTTGAATTAACGAATAGTGCGACTGATAAGCAAAGAACACCACTGTATGCATTAAGAACACAGAGTAACTTATTTTGCCCAGATGCACCCAAACTTTGTTGCTCAGTAATTTGGCCAGTACTCCATTGCCAATCGCCAGCGTACCAATCAATAATGCAAAAGCTGGTGACGATCCAGAATAACGAATCCAAGATCCGAAGGCACTAGGCATTACCCCAGGAATTATTTTGCAATGATGGAACGCGAATGTGAATGTAATTGCTACCAATAAAACAGATGCCAATTCGAGGGCGGTGCATTTTTTGGGAGAGAATTCGTGAAGCCTGTCTTTAAAAGTGCAAAACGCTTTTGCAGTTACCATGCCGAGAACGAATTCAAATATTCGCGCGATTGGATTTATGTAGATAATCCACAAGAAGAATGCAATATCACGAAGAGAAGATCCGTGGGCACCGACAACGGAGGCTATTGCAATCGAAATGAGACTAGCGCCAAGAGTTAATAACAATGGGCGCACCCAATTGCGTTTTAATTGAGGCAGGAGAAATGGAAAGCACAAATAGAAGAAGAACTCTGTAGAAATACTCCAGGAAGGACTATTCAAAGAGAAGAAATAATCTGCTTTGGGAATCCACGATTGCAGCATGAAGAAATTGGTAAAGACAATGAGCCCTGCTTTAAGGGGCTTTGTGAACGCAAATAGAGCAGGCCCAACGAGCAGTGCCAAAATCCCTGTTGTGACATGCGCCGGCCAAATTCTTGCGAATCTAGATGCATAAAAACGCTGCAAATTTTTTCCGGCAAGTTCTCGCTTGAAATAGGTGTAAGTGAGAATAAAGCCCGACAAAACAAAAAAGAACGAAACTCCGTCTTCCAGCGGAATATCATCAAAGGCTGCGATAGGAAAAATGCCGTATTTGTTTATGTGGCACAAAACGACCATCATCGCAGCTATAAAGCGCACCGAAGTAAGGGGGAAGATTTCTTCGTTGTCTAAGCTGCGTGTTTTAATCGCACTAGGCGTAGTTACTGCAATAGTCAATTTTGGGGATGTGTCTTTTACTGAATTGGCAAGATCCTAAACGGGCTATCAAGAATTAGCCAGTCACATCTGGCCATCAATGAACCGGCTCAAATAAAATGCTCTTTAGAACTCTCTTCAAAACTTTCTTTTAAAACCAAAGCTGGCTGGGCTAAGAAATCGTTACCGTTACGCAATGGACGTTGTCATATGTTAAAGTAGGTGTGGCATAAGCCTGTAGAATTGACTTTTGGCTTATGTGAGCGAAAAGAGAGGAATTCAGAATGACAGAATCCGTTACGAAAACAGCGCCAGAGCTTCTCAGTATTTCAGAGGCTGCTGCCGAGGAAATCAAAAAGCTCCAAGCCAACGAGCCTGGCACTTCCGGTCTCCGCCTGGAGATTCGCGGTGGCGGTTGCTCAGGTATGTCGTATGGATTGGGTTTCGACAATGCCCAGGAAAATGACAACGTAATTGAAGCGCACGGGGTTAAGGTCTTTGTAGACCCGAAGAGCGCTATCTACCTTAAAGGAACTACCCTTGACTTCCACGGTGGTCTCGAAGGTCGCGGTTTCGCCATTAAGAACCCGCAAGCCAAGAGCAGCTGCGGCTGTGGCCAATCGTTTACCGTATAACGAGGCTTTAGTTCGCCCCGTCAGTCAATAAAAACGAGGCGTTAGAGCCAGGCGATGCTCGAAACGAAAGCGCAAGATACATTAGCCACCCTGCGAGAGCGGGGTGGCTTTTTTCACGCCTCTGAATATGGATTGATCGAGGTTTATGGCGCAGATGCAGCGCGATTCCTGCAGTCCCAAACGACAAATGACGTGAATAACCTATTGGCTTGTTGCGGACAACCGACATGTCTCCTGGACCGCAAAGCTCACGTTCTTGCAGTTTTCGATATCTACAGGCGGCACAAATCTTTCCGCATTATTGCCGAGAAAAAACAAATCGAGCGGATTCTGGCGCATTTCGATGAATACAGGTTTGCGGATAAAGTCGAGTTTTTGGATCTCACAAACACTGGCGAATTTTTTGCGATTCAAGGACCGGAAGCACCTTTTGCAATCGCAGCGGCTGAACGTGAAAAAGCAAAAGAGTGCTGCGAACACGACGTCACTGATACAACGATTTGGGATGTACCCGTGCATGTCTTCAAAAAATCGGTGACCGGTGAAACTGGTTATTTTATCTGGATATCACGTTCTCGCATGAGTGAGTTTTCTGTTGTGGCAGAACAGAAACTCTCCGAAGCCGGATTTGCAAATCTCGATGAAGAGAGTCTTGAAACGGCTCGCATCGAAGCCGGTCAATTGAAATTTGGAATAGATTTCGATCAAGAGTTTTTGCTGCCGGAAACAGGTATGGAAGAGTCTGTTGCCAGTTACACAAAAGGTTGTTTTCTTGGGCAGGAAGTTTTGGCGAGGGTGAAGAGTCAGGGCTCGCCATCGCGTGCAATTGTGGGAGTGGTATCTGGTGACAATTGCAAAACTCCATTTCCTGTCGATAGCAAAATAGTTTCGGAAGGCAAGGAAGTTGGTTGGATCAAGAGCAATGCTTATTGCTCGGCTTTGAATAAAATGATTGGATTTGCGCTTGTGAAGCGGGATTGGCGAGTGGTTGGCAAGAAAATAGATGCAGAAATAGCAGACAGCAAAATAGATTTAACGGTCTCGCTCTTGCCATTTCTAAAGACAGAGTCAACCGAAGAACGCGCCCAACGATTTTACAAACAAGCACTTGCTCTCTACCCAACGGAACCAGAAACTGAAGTAGAAAGCAAATCAGTTTCATTATTGAGAAAGTCATTGCGCTTGAATCCTACATTCGAAGATGCATATGAAACTCTTGGTGTTATTCTCTCGAAGCGTAACCAGCTGGATGAAGCCATAAAGTTGATGGAGCACCTTGCCACCATAAATCCGGATTCTGTTATGGCTCATACAAATCTATCCGTCTTCTACGTGCAAAAGGGCGACAAAGACAAGGCAGAAGAAGAGAAAGCCATTTCGATGAGCATACGAATGCAGTTAGCTGCAAAAGAAGCAACTGCATCAAAACAAAAGGAAGAAGAGTCGAAACAAACGCGGCAAGCCGTGATGGATCGCATGAACATGTTCAAACAAGTGCTTGAGATAGATTCTGAAGACTTGCTCGCTAACTATGGTTATGGCAGTTGCCTGGTAGAACTGCAAGAATACTCAAATGCAGTACCGTATTTGAAAAAGGCAATCGAAGTTAAGCCAATGCACACTGTTGCCTATCAGGCACTTGCTAAAGCTTACGAAGGACTCTCGAATAGAAAGGAAATGGTTGCCACTCTGGAACAGGGCATAGAAGTAGCATCTAAGAAAGGCGATCTTGTTCCTCTTCGAGAGATGCAGAATATGCTCGCTTCTGCAGCAACCGATTAAATATGCTGGCGAAACATAAATGGCTTGATGCAGTTGCTTTGGCAATTTATGCCTTCATGTATCTGCCTATTTTGATTTTGATTGTTTTCAGTTTCGAACAATCAAAACTAGCAGTGCGTTGGACCGGTTTTACTCTGGACTGGTATCAAGTCCTGTTCCACGATGCTTCACTGGCATCTGCTTTGACAAACAGTCTTGAAGTAGGAATCATATCGGTGGCTTGCGCAGGCGTTATGGGCACCATGGCGGCAGTGGGTTTATCGCGTTTGCAATTCTTTGGTAAAGGTGTTTACCGCGGACTCTTGTTTTTGCCCATCATTATTCCGGAAGTGGCAACAGCAGTCTCTGCTCTCATGTTGTTCGTATCGATTGGACTTTCATTGAGTCTTGCTACGGTGATTGTCTCTCACATAGTATTTTGCATCGCCTATGTTACCCTCACTGTCATTGGTCGTTTGGAAGGCCTCGATCCATCTTTGGAAGAGGCGGCCCAAGATTTGGGTGCACCACCTGTACAGGCATTTATGAAAGTTACGTTGCCACTACTCTGGCCGGGAATTATCGCTGGTTGTTTACTTGCATTTGTATTGTCTTTAGATGATTTTGTCATTACGCAATTCACGGCAGGAGTAGGCAGCACTACACTGCCGTTGCGAATTTACAGTCTGGTGAAGTTTGGTGTTAGCCCTGAGATCAATGCACTCAGCACTCTCATGATAATCGTCACCGTAGGAATCAGTTTACTTGCCGAACGAATTCGTTTGGCCAGCGCTGATGCCGTTGAGGTTTGATGCAGATGGGAAGGCTTGTTAGGATATTGGTTGCTTTGATATTGCAATGGAGCATCTGCAGTCCGATGTATGCAACAAATACACTGCCATTACGGTCTCACGATCGAATTGTGTTTGCCGGCGATAGTATCACCGCTGGTGGAACACGGCGCACTGGATATATAACCTTGTTTAAACAGGTGGTGGAACGTGACCATGGTAAAAACTTCATTACCGTTGTCAATGCAGGTGTTCCTGGCGACATTGCCGCACAGCTCATGCAGCGATTTGATAAAACCGTCCTTGCCAGACATCCGACCATAGTAGTCATATATATTGGCATCAACGATGTCTGGAAGCGTGAAGACAAAAAAGGAACTCCTCTAGAGGTCTACCGTAACCAGGTTGAATATATGGTTTTAAGGGCACAGAAAAAGGGTGCGAAGGTGTTGCTTTGTACACCAACAGTTATCGGTGAAAAGACGGCAGGCGGGAACAAGCTTGATACAGAACTGGATCAAACTGCTGAATGCGTGAGAGAAATCGGCAAAGCTTTGAACGTACCTGTTTGTGATCTCCGAAAAGGTTTCCAGAACTTTCTTGCCACAAACAATCCGCTCAATTGGAAAGAGGGACTTTTGACTATTGACGGTGTACATTTAACCGATGAAGGTAATAAGCTGGTGGCGCAACTAATGCTTTGCAGTTTTGGAGAATCTCCTTAGGTCTAGTAGAAATTGGATTTCCTGTGTAGCATTATGGCTGCAAGGAGAAGATATGCTTTCCCGTAAACCTGCCGAAGAAAATCGCGAATACTGCGAGAGAATGATCAAAATATGGCGTCGCTTCCAGATTTCATTCCTCTGTGTTGCTGTATTTTGCCTCGCCTGGCTTTTCCTTCTGCCGTTAATTATAAAACGACCTGACATGTTCCTCGCCAACACAAGGCAACTCATGGTTTCTACATTGGTTATAGTTGTCGGTCTCAATTTTGCTTCAACTGATATAGTCATTCGCTATTTCAAAAAGCAAATGGCGAAAGACAAGCAGTAGAATAGGAATAGAAAAGATTGGGCTCTCGTTACCTATAAAGGCTCCCAAGATTCCGGTTTATACTCTAAATTTTTTAGTCTGCGTAAGTCTTCCTCAGATTGCGAAGGCTCATTTAAATGCCGATAAACTATTGAGCGATGGTAATAATAAGTGCTGTCTTTTGCTTTGATCGAAATCGCCTTATCGAGATCAGCAAGTGCCGCTGAATACTGAGACGATAGAATATAGGCGACAGCACGAGTGTCGTAGGCAGTTGCAAGATTTCCATCCAACTGGATAGCTTTGTTGCTGTCGTCTAAAGCCTCCTTGTACTTCCCCATCGCCTCAAAACTCCAGGCGCGGTTATTGAAGAATATTGCGTTTTGCGGATTCAGCTTGATTGCTTGAGTCAAATCATTGACCGATTCCTGATAATTTCCTATTTTGTGGAAAACAGAAGCGCGAGTGGAAAATGCGATTTTATCGTCAGGACTTATCTTAAGTGCTTCATTGCAATCTTCGAGAGCCTTTTCGTATTGTTTCAATTCAGCATAGGCACGCGCTCGATCGTGGCGGATAAAAGCATTATTGGGAGCGAGAGTAACAGCACGGTTCAAAAGTGGTAAAGCGGCTGAACACTTTTCGTCGCCCAATAAATCAATAGCTTGTCTATAACAATCGTCTGCGATCAGATCCGGTCTATTTTGAAATGCGCTGCGTGCAGAACAAAGTAAAACAACATAGACGATCAACAAAACAGAAAGCCTCAAACCTTCTTTCAATTTCCAATTGCTGGTCATTTCCGCTTCAGGAAGGAGGCAGAGTCCAGATAAAAATCCACCTAGAAGCCCACCGAAATGCGCGGCGTTATCCAGGTTTTTGTCAAAGAAGCTATAAGCCATGCTACCCACAATCAGGA
>CAJCIF010000233.1 GCA_903970355.1 Actinomycetota bacterium | reverse complement strand
TCGTATCTTGTCGTTGCTTACAGGTATCTCTCTGGTAAACCGCTTGATGCAGCACAACAAAAAGCTTTCATTGAATTCTGGAAATCTCGATTGAACCAGAGCGACCAATATCCGAATGCATATTCACCTTCCGAATCGCTTACAGCCTGGCTTCAGGTTCGCAAGCAGGTCTTAGGTGGAGACGATCCGAAAATAGATACTTACCGCAATGCTTCAAAAGATCCACAGGCCTTTTACAATTTTGAAAATTGCCCGCCGGCAACTTTTCAAAATGCTGTACAGACAATTAAAAATCGCATGACAAAATTTGGTGCCGACAGCGCCAATGTAAAAGAGTGGGCAAAAGGACAAGACAATGTTTTCTGTCATTGCACCGGTCCTCAATACGATTACAAAACAAAAACAATGTCTGCTGAAGGGCCATTTCCAACGGCATTGCCACAAGGAGCTGATCCGCTTTTAAAAGCGGATCGGGATTACCAAATTGCTTCAGCTCATTTTTATGCTATGCAATATGACAAGGCAGCATCGGAATTCCGCGCCATAGCCGAAGATAAGAATTCTCCCTGGAATTCGTATGGCTTATATTTAGCAGCTCGCGCTTTAGTTCGCAAAGGTACTACTCCTGATCCAATAGACACAGAAGCTCTCAGCAAGGCAAAGGATCTGCTGAGTTCTATTGTGAAAGATCCAAAATTGGAAAGTGTGCATAAAGATGCAACGGGACTGCTTCAGTATCTTGAAGGCAGACTAGATCCAGAAAAGAGACTGCTTGCCTTAACCAACGTGCTCTTTGATCCGGCAGATGCAGGTAACTTCCAGCAGAATTTAACCGACTATATCTATTTGCTTTCTCCTTACTTCCCAGATTCTGATCCTTATTCAGACGTGAAAGCAAAGCCAAAAGATTTATCGCAAAGTATGAGAAGCAATGATTTGACTGATTGGTTGGCGACCTACAATGGGAATAGTGTGGAGGATAAATCACAGGCTATTGAAAAATGGCGAAAGACGCGTTCAATGCCCTGGTTAATTGCAGCCTTGAATGCAGCTGATGGCAAAAGCCCTGCGGATAAAGATCTTTTGGCCGCTGCTCATGAAGTGCCGTCTTCATCCGTTGGATACCCAACAGTTGCTTTTCACTTGGCTCGATTAGCAGCAGCAGAAAACCAAATAAAGAACGCTCAAGAAACTATCCAAAATGTTGAAACTTTGAAACTTCCTCCTTCGGCGGTAAATTCTTTCGGCGCCATCAAATTGAACATCGCATCGACTTTGCAGGAATTCGTAAAATTGGCGGTACGACATCCTGCCGGATACGACTATGATTACTCTCCGTATTTTTCAGATAAGAAGATCTTTGATATGAAAGATTACGCAATTGATCCGCGTTCGTGCTTTGTTCCCTTAGCGGCGGACATTCTCAATTACGAAACACCGCTTAAAAAACTCAAAAGTGCTGCCCTGGAATGTGGTGCAGCGACTGCGCCAAAATTTGATTTTACGCAAGCAGTCTTTACACGTGCAGTCATGTTGAAAAAATATGATCTGGCTCAGTCCCTGGTGCCAAGTCTAAAAAAACTTCGTCCCCAATTAGCTTCTATGTACGATGTATTTGCTAATGCTTCGACACCAGCAGACAAGCAGTTTGCAGCTTACTTTTTGATGTTGCGCAATCCTGGCAGCAGACCATTTATAACTCCTGGCGCAGCAAGGGATGTTGATTACGGAAAGCTTGAAGATTATGGTGATAATTGGTGGAGTTCGAAAGGACTTACCGGGGACTCTCACTTCACGGATCGAAATGCTGCAAAACCAAAGCTTCCAAAAGCACCATCATTTTTGTCAGATGCCGATTTAAAAACTGCCGATGATGAAATGAAAGCCGTAAAAGCATTGGGTGAAGCTCCCAACATATTATCTTCAGTGGTTTTGGACTATGCGAAATCTCACCCTACCGATGCCAGAATATCCGAAGCGTTGCACAGGTGTGTAAGAGCAACCAAATTGGGTAGCACCGATGGCAATACCAGCAAATATTCCAAGCAGGCCTTTGCTCTTTTACACAAGCAGTATGGCACCACTCAATGGGCAAAAAATACGCCCTATTATTATTGATTTGAAATGGGACGAATAAAATACATCTGGATTGTAGTAATCGCAGTATTAGTTTTGTGGTTTGCAGCTTGCGGCATTTACCTGGCTCAATCTGGCGCCTGGGTATTGCTGCCCTGGGCAAACGGACATTAGCTGCGAATCAGAATCTAGTATTAGGTAGCGACCGCTTCATCGACAGTTTCTGATGGTTTTTTGCTTTCGCAGCTCTGCATCTTTACCATCTTTTCTTTGATCCAGTTCCAAGCGGCGAACAAGAAACCAAAGCCAGCTATGTTTTTCAAGAAATTTAGCATTACGCACCCTCAGCATTACAGACATAACAAGTCTAAGCTTCTTGAGGGGCAAGTAACCGGCAATTTACGTTATATCAAGTATAATTTCGCGCATGAAACAATCTATTTCGCGGCTAAATTGCTGCCTTTTATCTTAACAAGCTTCGCTGCACGGTGTTTTGCGACCCGTAAAAGCTTAGCCTTCTTCTCTATAAGTCCATCTTAATAACGGTGCCATTATTAGTGAGATCAGACCTTCCATTATGAGGGCAATCACGATCACCCAGATGACACCAACGAATATGAGATCAATTCGCGAGAATGACATTGCAAATTTCATTACTCTGCCAATGCCGCTTGGTGCCGCAAGATATTCAGCAACAATGGCAATGCCAAGCCCTAATACACAGCTCACTCTTAAGCCACCAAAGAGACCAGGCACAATTGCCGGTAACTGCACATCGAAAACACGCCTGAATCTGGTTGAGCCAAGAAGTTTTGACAGAATTGCATAATTGGCGGGGATATTTCGCAACGCGTTCGATGCGTAGACACAGACAGTAAAAGCAGTATAGAGAGCAACTGTCGCTGCGGGCAACATTTCGGTTGACTTAAACAAACACACGGCAAAAGGCACCACTAGAAGTGGTGGCAAAACTCGGAAAAATTCCAGAGTTGAATTTGTAACGCTCCTCAGATGAGGAAGCTGGTAAAACACAAGCGCGATCACAAATCCGATCAGTGCGCCTGAAGAGAACCCGATCAAAAAGCTGATTATCGTTGAGAGTATATGCGGATAAAACCCGTTAGAGCCTCCTCCCTGCGCCTCGATAACATGGTCCGCATTGAAAGTATGCACGAGAGCCTGTAGGGTCGCTCCGACATCAGGAATTCGTAACGGCCCAGCGATCATCGCCGCTATTTCCCAGACTATGCATACGACAACAACCGAATAAAGTATCGATGCGAAATAGCTCGGAATAGCGAGTTTCATTTAATTGGACTGGTTGATCACTTCTGACAATAGATTGCTGGCATCGAGATAGTCATAGGCGTCAAAGAATTTCTTGGCCTTGTCTATTTTGTCTTTAGACTTAGATTTCTCTGGAAGTTTATCAACCCTTTGCAGAAATGCCTCGTACTTCTGCTTTTCCTGTTTCATGTCTCTATACACGTCTTCAGCAGTGACAATGTCTTCGACAGTTGGCGGTTTGTGCTGGTAGATGCCTTGTTTGATATAGCTGTTCAAAATGGCACCATTAACGTTTTTGTAGTAGTACAAACTATCTGGTGATTCAAACCATTCTTTTTGTTGTTCGAATGTGAAGAAGGGATCGAGATCGTTGTAGATGATCTTGCCATCGGCTACAGTGAATTTCTGGCCGGTAGCTTCACTCAGATAAGGCATGTGCAATGCCAGAGCTTCATCTTTGTGATCGTGCATAAAGCGCATAATGCGAAAATTAACTGATGCCATGCGCATTATGATGTCCTTGTGCTCTTTGAAATATTTACGAGTGGTAACCCATCCGTCTTCCAATATGCTTGCCAGTTCAGGAGAATCTGGAGACGGTTTGGCAGTGAGAGCCAATTCCAGAGAACTTAGAATTGGCTTGAAACCCTCGCGTTGCAAAACGACGTGCGATGGTGCCCCTCCAACTTGAAAATCTGCGTGGCCATTTCTCAGAGAATTAATCGTCATTGGGTCATCTAAAACGAGGCTTGTGAAATCTTTCCTTGTCATGCCGGATTTTTCAATGGCAAGATCTATAAACGGCTTAATTGCAGCTTCTGCAGGATAGGCAAAGGTTTTTCCACGCATTTGTGCGACCGCTGCTTTCACCGCTTCCTTAGGCGGCTTTCCTTCTTTTATAAAATCGCTGTAGCTCTTGTAACTTGGTTTCGCCATGATCGCAAAACCCTGGAATAAGTCACCAAAACAGAATGCCACCACATCGGGTGCGTTCTCATAAGAGGCCATAAGAATTCCCGGTGGACACGACGCTACATCGAGTGTGCCGTTATTAAGAAAAGGAACGACATCTTCAATTTTCAGCACCTGGTATTCCAGATCGATGCCAACTTCTTTAAACCATCCCTTCTTCACACCGATAATTGCGTATGTGTGATCACCGTATGGCAACATTCCAAAACGCACCTTCGTTAGTTGGTCACCGGAACTTCCTGTTGCGGAATTGTCCTTTTTGGTTTCCTCTTGCGTGCATCCCATGCAAAACTGAGCAGTAAAAATGAGGACTAAAATGCACTTAAGAACGGATAGAAATTTCATGCTGTTAATATGCTCCATGCCATTTCAAAGCAGAGTGAAAGAGTCTTTCGCAGAGGGCGTAGCTGACGATACCATAACAGCCATAGATAGATGCTAAAACAATAAGTTTGCCCATATCTGCGTAAAGATAAGACTGAAATACAAGGTAACCAAGTCCACTTGTCGAAGAAAGATATTCTGCACCTAATGAAAATGCCCAGGACAGGCCGACAACTGTCCGGAAGGCTGCTGCCATTTCGGGTTGGATCGCAAAGAGATGCACAGTACCGAAGACTTGCAAAGGATTCGCGCCCAATAGTTCGGCCTGACGAATCAGGTTTGGGGATACATTGCACAGCGCTTCGTACGCACTTGTCGCCATAACAACAAATACGCCAAAGCTAATGTAAGCGTAAACGGAAAGCTCTGTTCCGCCAAACCAGTAGAGAAATAGTGGTATCAATGCGAAAAGAGGAATTGATCGAACTAACCCTAACAAAATTGCATTGCCGGAGCGTGCCGGTTTAAAAAGGTGGATTGCCATACCGGTTGTGACTCCGAAGGCAGTACCAATTAATAGACCAATGAGAATACGGGAAAGGGTAATTCCTGAATGATGTCCGATTAAAAGCAAAGCTTTTCCGTAGTTTTCATCCTCGCCACCAAAAGCAGCGAGACTTGGAAGGGAGTGCGTCACGATATTAATGGGACTCGGGATAGATGATGGAATCAACGTGGCAATGGCTTGCCAGATCAACATTGCGCCGATAAAGAAATAAATGTTTCTCATTACCTGTCCTCGCAGATATTGAGTACTTGCGATTGCAATCGAATGAAGTCGGGATCAGCTAAAGTCGCCTTGCCCCGTGGTCTTGGCAGATCTACTTTTACGGAGTCTTTTATTATTCCGGATTGCATAATTAGAACGCGATCGCCCAGTATTACTGCTTCATCTATGTCATGTGTCACATAGACAACTGAAAAAGAGTTTGCAAGCCAAAGCTCTTGCACAATCTGTTGCATGCTGAAGCGCGTCATGAAGTCGAGCTGCGATGTTGGTTCATCCATAATGAGCAAATTAGATTGGTGCGCAAGGGCCATGCCAATTGCTACCCTGCGTACTTCACCGCCCGAAAGTTCACGCGGATATTTCTTCAGAAACACGGAAGGTTCAAGTCCGATCAATTTTGCGATCCGTTCCGCTTCTGACTTTTTGGTCGCCTTGTTTTTCCGCTCTAGTTCGAGCGGATATGAAAGATTCGATTCAACCGTGCGCCAGGGAAATACAGTGTTTTGCTGGAATACAAAGCCAATGCGCAGGTCGTTGTTTGTTTCTTCAAGTGTGATCGAACCACTCGTCGGTTTTTCAGTTCCGGCGATAAGTTGAATGAGAGTTGATTTACCTGAACCCGAAGAACCCACGATCGTTAGAAACTCACCAGATTGGATTTCCAAGTTGACGTTCTTGAGGGCACGAACTTGCATGCCAGCAACCGTGACGAAATCCTTGCTGACGTTGTCTAGCCGAAGCAATATGGACATTTAGATTGGTTCAAAACCCGCTGATAAATGCGGATTTTATCTTATCAGAGTAGCGAAAGCGCTCGGAAAAGACGTTTTCGAATCATTAAAACAGCCCCGATTAGAAACGCTAAAGAATGCTATAAACGGTCATAAATGGTGGACTTTAGAAAGCCAAGTGGTATTATTATGGGGCGAGATCATAACCGCAAAAAGCAGTGGAGGCTAATATGGGTTTCTTACTTGCTCTGGCTGTTGTGGCAGGATTCACAGCAGTTCTCACGGTAACCATTATGGCAATGCATGGTGACTTTACTCGCTGACAGAAATTTGCAGCTATATAAAACCCTGAGCCAAACTTAGTTTTGGTTATTTGAGTTTAGCGAAAATCGAATTACTGCACCGGATGCGATACCGGGACTAGCCGGGTATCTGCCGGTTTTAGAAGATACAAATTTGGGTTTGAAGAGACATCGCTTGTCTTGAAAACCGCGTCACAAGCAATTTGTGCTAATATCATACCGATTGGTATGACGCCCCTGGCTGACCATCGACTTTGGTAATGAACGGTACTTTGCAACGGACTATTTCTCCGGCTATTCTGGGACTGCTTTTATGGCAGTCCACTTTCGCCGCGGCATGGGCAATAGATAGCCAATCCATGCAGACTGATAATTCAGCTAGTCCCCAGGCACCTGAGCTTAAACCTGAGATAGCACCCGCATATCCAAATGGCTCTTCGGATAAAGCTGTTTCATCTGATCCGCAAACGATCGTAGCCGGCAAGAAGTTGCACAAGATCATTCCGCCTAGTGCTCCCACTGGAGCAGGCAGTACTGATATCGAACCCAAAGCCGGTGGCAACGCTTTGGTGGCACCGCCGGTTGGCCCTCTCGGTGCGCAGTCAGCTTCTGCAAAAGAGGAAATGCCACTGGAGCAACCCGAGTTAAAAGCACTCATTTCCGTAAATGATTACATGAATCCTCTTACGCTGGATGCGGAAGCGCCTTTAAGAGTAAATCTTCGCAATGCGTTGCTTACTGCTGTGGATCGCAATCTAGATCTCGCTATTTCAATCAGTACCGAAAAAGTACAGAAGTGGAATTATTTTGGTTCGGTGGGAAAGTTTCTGCCTGATTTGACAGGAGGATTCAACGAATATTTCGCAAAAGGCGCAGTTGGAATTCCTACGAATTTTGCTTCCTTAGCAGGTGCCAACCTTTCCGCTAGTGGTAATCCTGCTATTGCTGCTGCTGCATCATCGGCTACTAGTCCCACAGTTATTCATATAGATTCTCCCTTTTTCCTCATTAACGGGGGATTGAAATATTACGGATACCGCGGTGGCAAAATTCTCTTTGGGATGCTACAGGCAAAACATAATTATCGTGCCGCTAAGGAAGGCGCTCAAGCAAGCTATAGCGATGTTCTGCTTTCCACTACTAAAGATTATTACAATCTGCTCTTGGCTCAAGAACTATTGCAGATCCGAATACAGGCAGTTAGAACATCGAAGGAACAGTTGCGCAACAACACTAATCTAGAACACTCCGGATTAGCAACCAGGCTCGATGTATTGCAGTCACAGACTCAGCTGGCTAAAGATAGCCAAAATCTTGTAGACCAACAAATTGCGCGACGTAATTCATCTATTACCCTTGCTAACAATCTCAATATTGGCCTTGGCATGGACATTCTCCCAGGCGATGGCATACTTCGTAAGGTGCGACTACTAGATTCGCGATTGACGGTTCCCGATCTACTCAGGCTCGCTATCGACAATAGACCTGAACTAAAACAATATGAGGATCTCCGAATCGCTGCAAAACGGGCCATCATTGTTGCAGCCGCACCGCTTCAACCAACCATGGCTGTATCGGGAAATATTCTTGGCGTCGGTCCACCGAGCCGAGTCGGTTTTCTAGCGGCCCTTGGTGTTAGCGTTAATTGGAAATTGGGTGGGCTTGGCACAAGTGATATAACCGAAGTACAAGGGTCTCGCTGGCAAGCAAGGCAAGCTTATCTGCAAGCCAACAAAGAACTAGTTACGGTTCTCAATCAAGTGCGCTCATCCCTTCTGCAGAGCCTTGATACTGAAAAAAATATTGAGCAAGCTATAACTGAGGTGGTATCTTCAGAGGAAGAATTGCGGTTGGCTCAGCTTCGATTTAAAAGTGGTTTGGGAACCAATCTCGATATCATTACCGCACAAAGGGATCTCACCCAGGCATTGATTGATAAAGCACAAGCAATCATCAATTTCGACATAGCTCAGGCTCAACTTTTGCACGATATTGGTTTAACGTCTGTGGACAATCTCAGTTCAGGTCGACTACTGATGAAGTAACGAGCAATGTGGGAGAAAATCATAAGAGCATTACCGATTAGTTTTCTCCTTCTCTTGTCGGCAACGAGTTTTGCATCGAACCCCGCCGTGCAAGATGCAATTAATCATGCAAAAGATTTGATGCACGACCAAAGGCTAAGTTCAGCTAAGTCCTATCTGGATAGAGCAATTGCTCTCGATCCCAATAATGTCGATGCTCGCCTGGATCGAGCGTACGTTTTATCGCAACTAGGCGAAGCTTCAGATGCAGTGAAAGATCTCGATGTTGTTTTCAAGCAGGGAAAATATCAATTGGCTTACCAATATCGTTCCGAGGTCATGTTTATGTTGGGCGAACCCAAGAAATCTTTGGAGGATATATCGGTAGCCCTGAGTATGGCGACTAACGATGAAAGCAAGCTGTATTGTCTAGAAAGGAGAGCCGAACTCTATTCCTTTTTTAAAAAGCCTGAAAAAGCACTTGTGGATGTTACAGCAGCAATGGCTTTGAAGAATGTTCCACACCCGAAGAACTCAGGACCGGTTCTCTTAAATAAGCGCGCTCATATCTATCTTGAGCTAGGCGATTATGAAAAGGCAATTGCGGATTTTACTTCCCTTCTCGCTACTAAGAAACCGAACGATGTCGGACGAGCTAGACTTTATGCATTGCGCTCTGCGGCATATGAAAAGATAGGAAGACATGATCTTGCCGAAGCAGATAAAAAGAAATCGGATGCGGCAAATAGCAAAGAATATTTTGACCTGAAGTAAAGGCGAATGATGCGCATTGATCGGATCACTACCCTCATAATGATCTT
>CAJCIF010000232.1 GCA_903970355.1 Actinomycetota bacterium | reverse complement strand
ATCTGGTGATACCTCGCGTCGTGAAGGCGGCAAAATCTTTGGCTCAGGTAGTAGAGCGCAAATTGCAATTACACTTCTCGTTAAAAACCTTGAGCACAAAGGGAACTGCCAGCTTTATTATAACGACATTGGCGATTACTTGAGTCGTGAGGACAAACTGAACCTCATTACCAGATTGGGGAGCGGAAAAAACGTGAAGTGGTCAGAGATCACGCCAAACAAAAACCAGGATTGGATTAACCAGCGCGATGCAGCATTTGAAACATTTATATCGCTCGGGGACAAAAAGGACGACAAGGCGCCGACTGTTTTTGAGAGCTATTCAGCAGGTCTTCAAACAAATCGTGATGCCTGGGCATACAATTTTTCCCGTAATTCTGTTGCAAAAAATATGCACAGAATGATAAATTTCTACAACGAGCAAGTTCGCGGCTTTGAAAAGATGGGCGTGGGACAACCTAAGGATGAACTTCCTAAGTTGGCTGAGGCATTCATCGACACCGATACCAAGAAACTTAAGTGGTCGAGCAGTTTATTGCAAGATTTGCTCCGATTCAAGGGTGCCGCATTTTCACCTGACGCGATTGGGCTGTCGATCTACAGGCCATTTTGCAAGCAGTGTATTTATTTCGACGAACAATTCAATCATCGTTTGTATCAAATACCAAAGATCTTTCCAAAGTTTGGAATGTCTAACTTGGTTATTGTCGTGTGTGGAGTTGGTGCTTCCAAGGGCTTTTCCGCGCTCGCCGCTGACTGCATTCCAAACTTGCATATGCACGACACCAGTCAGTGTTTTCCTCTCTACCTATACGAAAAGGACGAACCACAAGAAGGAGTGCTTTTTAGTAAGCGTCAGGAAGGCAAATTGATTGACGGCTATTGGAGAAGATCAGCTATAACCGATGCGACTCTTTCCAGCTTTTGCAATAGATACGAAAGAGGGATCGGCAAGGAAAACATTTTTTATTACGTCTATGGAATCCTCCACTCACCGGAATACAAGACCAGGTTTGCCGCTGATTTGACCAAGATGCTGCCAAGGATCCCCTTTGCTGAGGACTTCTGGGCGTTCAGCAAGGCGGGGCGTAAGCTGGCAGAGATCCATCTCAATTACGAAACTGCGAAGCCCTATCCAGTGAAGGAGCAGCGAGATGAACTGGTCTTGGATGAAAAGAAGCTTTACCTCGTCGATAAAATGAGGTTCGGCAAGAATGGCAAGAAAGTGGACAAGTCCAAAATCCAATACAACAGCCACATCACCATCACCGGCATTCCGCTTGAGGCTTATGATTACGTCGTCAATGGCAAACCCGCTATTGAATGGATCATTGACCGCTACCAGTTCAGCAAGGACAAGGACAGCCAGATCATCAATGACCCGAATGATTGGGCTAGGGAACACGACGACCCCCAATACGTCCTGAATCTTTTGAAGAGCATAATCACTGTCAGCCTGGAAACGATGAAGATTGTCAATGCGCTTCCACCGTTGAAGGAGCGAAAATGATTATATGAGCGAAAGCGTCTTCACGAACAAACCAATTGGAAGAATCGAGACTGCTATTGGTCCCCTTACAGTTTTCAACATTACAATTGGAGACCAGAGAAGAGCAGTTCGAGAACTGGGGATGCCGCTCGAAAAGTGTAGCCCATCTGACTTTGTCAAAGCCTTACTCATTTATACTTGCTTCCCGTCTGATAAACTGGATCCACCAAATGTTAAACCACCGGATCCTCTGCTTACCGCTGAGAATTTAAAACTCGTATCCACTACTGACATCGAAGCTTTTGCTCAATTATATATTGAGAACAATGACTATTTGTTCCGTAAATCTGAGTTTAAGACCACCGCTGGTCCAAAGGGCACCGAGGTTCACTCTGTAGAGTTGGGGGAAGTTGTTCACCCTAGAATGGAGAACGAAAGTTTCACTCAATATTTACACCGACTGTCTGTCTTGCAGAGAAGAGAATCAACAATGGAAAGAAGAAAAGCAATTGAGATGGGACAAGAATTTGCCAAGTCATTGGGTGCTCGCACATTTTCAAGTGATCTTAGCCGCAAGATTAGTCAGGCTTTTACCATGGGTAACGGGCTCAAGGAACTTAGCAATTCCATTCAGGGCCAATTCGGTAGACCTCGGATACCACTGATGGAAATTAAACAGCCCGGTTTGGCTGATTTAGAAGAAACCATCCTCCAGAATAAAAGGTTAGAGAGGAGGGAACGTCTTGCTCCGTTAGAAGAATTGGGCAGCAAACTCGACAAGATAGCCGATATATCGGCCAAGACCGTGGATTACATGGTCGTGGAGAATGAGACACAGACGAGAATTGCTGCTGCAATCAAAGGGTCTGGAGATGATGCTGCCAGATATTCTAAATGGAATATAATACTGAATTGTGCAGTCCTCGTCATTTCGTTGTCAGCTTTACTTGTTTCAATATATGTCGTGGTCAGGGATCGTGCTGAAGCGACAATCAGAGACCAACAGCTCACCAATGGTGTCGCTACTTTAACATTAGACCTTGGGAACGTAGTAAATGCATTGCATCAACTACAAGCGTCTCAGCAGGGTCAGGACTCGAACTTAGTCGCGGCGGTTCAGAACGTTTCAATAGGCAATGCCCAACTACATCATTTAATCCAGATACAGGAGAACACTTTGAAGCAGGTCTCAAATTCAGATTCACAAAGAGCTAAAGATACCCAAGCCATTCTAGTCGAACTCCAAAAGGTATCGTCTGCTCTAACCCTACATGACAATGCTAGCAATGCATTGAAGTCCAGCGTGCCAACGGGGAACTAAACCTCCATGCAAAGCAAATCACCACCAAAGCACGTCATATTCTTAGGTGCTGGAGCATCTTTTACTTCTGGTTATCCATTGGCAAATGGACTTCGTTTAAGGCTCGCGGGTGATAAGCAAATGCAAGCTGATCTGAAGTTGCGTTACACTGACTACCCTGACGCATTCAATACAGTCCGCAAATGCTTTGAAGATGTCAAGGAATCGGTTGAACTGTTTAGGCACGGAGGATTTGGTAGTGTCGATGAATTTAGCAAACTGGCATCATTGAAGTATCCAAAGCATGTCCAAGCAATGAAGGGGCTCACGCGCTTGGCTTTGTCGCTCCTCAATCCAGAAGACAGTTTTCACGAATCAGATTATTATCCATTTATACAAAGCCTATATGATGACAAAGAGTTGCATTCTCTCAAGCCGCATATAACAATTGTATCATATAATTATGACTGTTATCTTGAATACTTGCTTTTGAAGTCACAAATACGTCGCAATCACCTGGCAGATGTTAAGGAGCCTGACGCCGTTCTCAAAAACAGGCTTAGCAGTGGATTTTACAAGCCTGCAGATCAAACTAGCTTGAACAGCTTAGTTGAATTTCACAACCTGCATCTCAGGCACTTCAAGTTGCACGGTAGCATACATTACGCAGCGGCACATTTGCATAAACAGCTATTCGAGAATAGCATTGCTGAACGGCTTAAACCATTCGCCACACAGGATTTCAATGTCTCCACACCGCCAATTGTCTTTCCATGGGAACTGTTCGATGAAGGTGGATCCTTCGTTAAACAGGAGGATTTCATTTTTGTTAAGTCAAATAGCCCATCCAAACCCATACAAGAATGGAGTGTTGGCGGTCCAGATGTGCGCCAACAACATACAGAAGCAATAGTCTTGTATAAACTTTACGAGGCAATCTGGCAGGGCGCAAGAGAGGCAGTCAAACTAGCCGACAAAATCTCATTTGTAGGCATGTCTATGCATCCGTATTTGAAGCAAGGATTGAAGTATTTGTTTGATGGACGGGATCGGGCGGTAGAGGTAGTAGTTGCCAATAAAGCTAATGAACACTTTAAGAATGTGCAAGTTCGACTCCACCCCGATAGTCCTTGCGGAAGAGCCGCTGAGATGTTGAAAAGTGTTTCGCCAAACATGAGATTTGTGGGATCGAGCTGCGAAGCTGATGGAGTATTCAGGATGAATGACGCGTTTAATCTCGATGATTCAACCAAGGAGGCTGATTACGACATTACCCCGCGATCTTCTTTTGCTGAGTTCATTGAAAAGGAAATGGATTAACCATCCTGGGCGGGGGTGCCGGCCAAATTTGAAATGCATCAGCAGGCCAGCTACAATTTGGAATGAAAGCCAATGCTCAATGAATATTCTCTGGCTTTTTACCCTTGGGATTGGTCAAATCAGGCCACGATATGATTAAGAAAAACATTGCGCTTATTGTGGCTCTGCTCATGTTGGTTCCTCGTCTCGTAATGGCATGGGGAGCTGCAGGGCATCAGGTCATTGCGGCTGAGGCATACAGGCAACTTTCACCGGAATTAAAGGCACAGGTAATCGAAGTGTTGAAGGCTCACCCAGAATACCAGAAATGGCAGGGCGCATACCACACCAATGCCAGTTTTGATGTGTTTGCCTACGTTTTTATGCGGAGCAGCACCTGGCCCGATGAAATCCGCAGAAAAGGCGACAAATACGACCATCCTGACTGGCACTTTATTGATTATCCGCTGCGGCCTCCCAATTTTGCATTTGAACCCGGTCCAAAGCCAGAGGATGACGTGGTGTATGGAGTGACGCAGTGCGAGAAGATTTTAAGTGACACCAAAGCCGATCCTGAACTCCGGGCTGCGTCATTATCTTTCCTGATCCATTTAGTAGGCGACATGCACCAGCCACTTCATTGCGCTTCCCTCTTCACACCCGATTATCCCAATGGTGATAAGGGTGGCAATGATTTTTACGTGAAGCCTGCCCAGAGAGCCGTTCGTCTGCATGGAATTTGGGACGGGCTTTTGGGAACCTCGGCCAACCCGCAAACTCATTGGAATTACGCCATCGAGATTGACGCAAAATATTCCAAAGGATCTTTGCCGGCACTGGCGACCCACAAAACTCCGAAGGAATGGAGTTTGGAAAGCCGGGAGTTGGCGATTGACAAGGCATATTTACATGGCGAATTGAAAGGAGCCACAACTGCTGCCGACGCTCCCCAACTCCCGGCAGAATATACGAAGCAGGCGAAACAGGTGGCGGAGAAACAGGCTGCGCTGGCTGGTTACAGATTGGCGGATGAGATCGAGAAGTATTTGAAAGTC
>CAJCIF010000231.1 GCA_903970355.1 Actinomycetota bacterium | reverse complement strand
GGCTATGTAGATATAAATAACGGGCCCGGGCGACCACTTCGTAATGCGGCAGCATTGCTAAGCGAAGGAAAAATCGTTCTAAAGCAGTTCAAAACACTCTTACCCAACTACGACGTATTTGATGAAGACCGTTATTTTGAGCCGGCTTCAACTTATGACACGGCGATTGTAAATGGCGATTCGATTGCACTGTCTATTTGCGAAGACATCTGGAATTATCAGGAAGTCGATACGGCAACGAGGTACCATGCTGACCCGATTGCCTCTCTGGCTGTGCTCTCTCCGCAGATTCTCATAAATATTTCGTGCTCACCTTTTGGCACAGACAAATATCAACTACGCGAGAAGATTGTGCGCCACCATGCTAAAGAGCACGGGTTGCCGATCATTTACCTCAATCAGTACGGTGGAAACGATCAACTTGTTTTTGACGGCCGTTCTATTGTTGTTGATGGCAAGGGTGAATTAGTGGCTCGCGCAGCCGCTTTTAGAGAAGACCTGCTCATTATTGAAACTGATAACGCCGGCAAAAAAGCCTGGGGCAGAATTGAAGATCCCCTTTCGGAGCCGGTTGCAGAAACCTATGAAGCTCTGGTTCTGGGAACAAGAGATTACATTAGCAAGTGTAATTTTAAAAAAGCGGTAGTCGGACTCTCAGGGGGCATCGATTCGGCCGTCACCTGCGCTATAGCTGTTGAAGCGATCGGCAAGGAAAATGTTTTAGGCGTGGCAATGCCGTCACCCCACTCTTCAAAAGGATCTATCGAAGATGCCAAGGAGCTTGCCGAAGGTCTCGGCATAGAGTTTTCGATTGTGCCAATTTCACCTGCCATGCTCGCTTTTGAAAATATGCTTGCTCAGAACTTTCAAGGCAAGGAGCGGGATGTCACGGAAGAAAACATTCAAGCTCGCATTCGTGGTGTCATCCTTATGTCCATCTCAAATAAATTTGGACATCTAGTGCTCACAACCGGCAACAAGTCCGAGCTAGCGGTTGGTTACTGCACGCTTTACGGCGATATGTGCGGCGGGCTCGCCGTTATATCGGACGTTCCCAAAATGCAGGTTTACGAACTCGCGCACCACATAAATGAAAAGGCTGGACGAACTGTTATTCCGGAAAGCACCATAACGAAGGCACCATCGGCAGAGTTAAGGCCCGGACAAACCGATCAAGATTCACTGCCGCCTTATCCAATATTGGACGCAATCATTCATGCGTATGTCGAACAGCGTCTCAATCCTAACGAAATCATGAAACTAGGATTTGACCCGGCCGTTATTGCGGATGTCATCACGCGCATAGACCGCAACGAATACAAGCGTAAGCAAGCCGCACCAGGTTTGAAAGTTTCCGCCACCGCGTTCGGTGTGGGCTGGAGAATGCCAATTGCTCAACGTTTTCAGGAAAGGACCAAACCGAAAAAGGACGACTCTTGTCAAGTGCTATGCTAGTACCGTTCCTCAACAAATGTGAATTGATTGCAGAGTTTCTAATTTGATAGTAGGTTTGTTCTGCAATTAGGTACGTAAAGACAAGAAAGCGGCTGGTCCAGAGGTACTTATGAATAAAAAGGATGAGCAAATCGAGCAGAAACTCATTGAGTTGGAAGCTCGGGTTGTGGATGAGGAAAAAACGAGCGTTTCAGCCCCGAAATCCGCTTCTACAGGCATGACAGTTACTAACAATTCGAATTTAGAGCCGCAAGTTGATGTGGGGCGAGATCTACAGTTCTTTGCAGGACTGGGCCTCATTTTCACCGGCATTCTTATGCTCTTTAACCACGTCCGTGTCGGCACCGGCTTCTTTGCAATGATGGGTCTTGGCGGAGGCGGTTTTGGACTATTGATGATTCCGCTCCTGGTCGGCATTGGCTGGGCGTTTTATGACTCCAAGAGCAAATGGGGTTGGACGATCATCTCAGCCACAATTGGCTTAATCTTCTTTTCAATACTTTCTAGCTTGGTTATGTCTTTCCCAGGAATTTCCCTGCTCGGATTGATTATGATGCTTGCGCCCCTCGCCTTCGGTGGGGCATTGCTATTAAAATCAATGGGCGGCCCTAAGGGCGTCCAGCAGAAAATGCGTGAGGAAAGGCTAATCAAGTAGCGGATGAGTGAAACAAAAACCGCAGTCGAAGAAAGACAAGTATTTTTAGAGAAATCGTCGTCCGGTGTAGCCTTCATCGAGTTTGATGCGCCGGGCCGCTCTAACCACTTAACGTCGCACGTTGTCGAAGAATTCGAGCAACTGCTCGAACAACTGTACAAAGATGACTCGATTCAAGCCGTCTGTCTTTATTCACGCAAAACTGACAACTTCCTTCTCGGGGCTGATCTCAGGGAAATTCTTCAGCTTGAAAACAAGGAAGATGCTCTCAATCTAACGCAGAGCGGCCACCGCATTTTCAATCGCCTTGCCAGTTTGAAAAAATTGACGATCGCAGGCATTAATGGCGCTTGCCTGGGCGGCGGTTTGGAACTCGCCCTTTGCTGCGACAAGCGCGTGGCAACTGATTCACCCCAAACTATTCTCGGTTTGCCGGAAGTAAATCTCGGTTTTGTGCCCGGTCTGGGCGGCACACAAAGATTGCCACGCTTGATCGGTGTTAAACAAGGACTGGAACTTATTCTTTCTGCAGAGCCAATCTCTGTTGAAAAGGCAAAAGAATTAGGACTTGTCGATGAGATCGTTCCGGAATCCGGTTTCAAAGAAAAGCTTGCCGAGATTGCCATTGCCACCTTGAAAAATGGTGCACTCCAGAAAAAAGACGAAGAACAGCTGCCTCCTTTAGAAAAACGCGATGCCAGTTTGTTGGCAGCCGCTAAGCGGGCCGTACGCATTAAAACACGCGGATTTTACCCGGCTCAGTTGCAGGTAATAGACGTAATTGAAACTGGACTTATTAGTGGTCTGGAAGCAGGACTGGACAAAGAAGCTGAGACCTTCGCCAATTTAGCTGTAAGTGAAAACTCCCGCAATCTAGTCGGTTTGTTTTTTGCAAGCGAACTGGCCAAACACACGGCTTCCGGCACTGCTGCTAAGGATCCGGATGC
>CAJCIF010000230.1 GCA_903970355.1 Actinomycetota bacterium | reverse complement strand
AAATAACGGAAAGATAGGAATGGCAAAGATCCTACTTGTTGAAGATGATATCGATTTGGCGAAAACCGTCGAAGAATGGCTTTCGTTCGAGCACCACACCATCGAAGCTGTTCACAACGGCACCGATGCGATTGAGCGTCTTAAGATGTGCGCTTACGACGCCATAATCTTGGACTGGAACCTGCCCGATATTAGCGGGCTGGATATATGCCAACGTTTTCGTACCCAGCTGGGCGTTACGCCTATCATCATGCTCACCGCCAAGAGTGCTATATCAGACAGAGAAACCGGTTTGGACGCCGGAGCGGATGACTACTTAACCAAGCCTTTCGCGATGAAAGAGCTTTCGGCCCGTTTGCGGGCCTTGTTACGCAGACCGCATGCTTTGTTGACGAGCACTCTGCGCGCCAAAGACGTGGAGTTGGATGCCGCCAAACACATGGTGATGAGACAGGGCAAAAGTATTGATTTGCTGCCCAAAGAATTTGCTCTTCTTGAGTTTCTTATGAGACACCCAGATCATGTTTTTAGCGGAGATGAGCTTTTGCGCAGAGTATGGCATGCCGATAGCGATGCCACTGCTGAGGCTATTCGCACTTGCTTGAAGCGTTTGCGCAAGAAGCTTGGCGAAACTGAAGACAATTCCATAATCGAAACCATTTATGGTGTTGGTTATAAGCTCAAAACTTCTTAGGTCACTGTATTTGGTGACGAAATGAACTTTAAAGAGATAAAGAGCGCCTCTAACTCGCTGCTCAAACTGATGCGAAAGCTTCATACGAAGGCAGAGCGCAGGCAAAGCGGGCTTTTCCTTTTGGAAGGAAAGAAACTAATAAGCGATGCAATTGAACGCGGCATAGAGATAAATGATGCCGTCATAAGCACAAGTTTCTATGAAGATGAGATTCATCCCGATTTTTTAGAGGAAATCGAATCAATTTCAGTTGTTAGTGACGCGCTCTTCAAAGATTTATATACAACTTCAACATCGTGCGGAATCATTGCTACTGCCGCTCAACCAGACCATACGCTAGAAGATTGTTTCAACAACGAAGAACCTCTTCTTGTTATCGGCGAGGCCATACAAGACCCGGGTAATCTAGGCACGATCATGCGGAATGCCTTTGCTTTTGGAGCCGATGCTCTTATTCTTTCGAATGGTTCCGTCGATTGTTTTTCGCCGAAAGTAGTGCGATCATCTATGGGTGCCATTTTTGACATTATCGTTGTGCAAGACATAGATCTCCCGGATTGTGTTGAGCAATTGCACGATCGCAAAATACGTCTAATCGCACTTGATGCAGACGGACAATATCCTTACTGGGAAGAGTCGCCATATCGCCCTTGTGCCCTCGTTTTCGGTAACGAAGGAAACGGTTTATCCCATTACATTAAAGAAGCAGCCCAAACTGTAGTGAAAATTCCAATTGCCGATTCTTGTGAATCTTTGAATGTAGCTGTTGCTGTCGGTGTTGTTCTTGCCGATGCCTATAAATGCAAATCCCAAGCCGAATCAATGCCGCGCTAAAATGACAGCCATGGAAAGCGCAGACATTCAAGAGCCAGCCGTTTCAACTGAAGCCGAAAAGGTGATGACGATTGTCGAACACCTTGATGAACTTCGCAATCGCCTGCTTCGGTCCATTGGTTATGTGGGGGCCGGAATATTAGTAAGTCTTTGTTTTTGTAAAAACGTGCTCCGTTTTCTTGAAGCTCCGGCAGGCAACATCAGCTTTCAGGCTCTATCCCTGGAAGAACCGCTCGTTGTTTTTTTTAAAGTCGCTTTTTACTGCGGCCTCATTCTCGCTTCGCCATTCGTTTTATTTGAAATAAGTCAATTCATCTCGCCTGGCTTAACCCGCAAAGAGCGGCGCGTCATGGCTCCGATTGTCTTTGGCAGTCCAGTTTTGTTTTGTGCTGGGGCTGCCTTTGCCTATTACCTTCTTCTGCCCTCGATGCTGCATTTTTTTGGAACGTTCGGTCAGGGTGTGTCTCCAATTAACCAGAGACTGGACTTCTACATTTCCCTGGTTAGTTCGATTTTGCTGTATATGGGTCTTTGCTTTCAGTTACCAATCGTAATCTTTGCTCTGTCATTTACCGGTTTGGTGAACTCAAAGCAGTTGCTTTCCGTTTGGAAATACGCTGTGTTCGGAGCGTCGGTCGTTGCAGCCATTATTACTCCGGATCCGACCGCATTTTCGATGATTTTGGTTATGCTCGCCCTAACCGCACTCTACTTTATTTCGATTGCTTTGCTGAAGGTAAAGGAAGTTTTCTGGAAGGAAGAAGACTAACAAATAAATTTCTCTCAGGCTTGTCATGTAGAAATCCGAATATAATGCCCCCGAATTCAAGGGGCTCTACACGGAATCTACAGGTAACTTGACGGGCTTATGGATCAGATCACTTTGTGGTGCGTAGCAGGCGTCATAGGCGCCCTTTCACTGAATACGATCTGGCGTATTTACTCAGAGCGAGAGCGTTTTCTTAAAGACGACTTGAGCGATGCGGATAGTGCATTTGCCTGGCAGATCATTATCTTCCTGATTTTGCCGCTTCTCACCCTATTTGATTTTCGAACCACCTCTGTTTGTTGCCAGTTATTAGGCGGATATCTTTCGGACATTCGCTATGCCGTTCTCTGGTATCAAGCCATACCAGTTGGCCTGCCATCGACAGATCTCTTTATTCCAGTCTTGTTTTCCGGAACGATCGTCGAAACAGTTCTGGTGCTTTTGCTTTTGCCGGCGCTCGCCTTTCGCCCGCATCCGTTTCTAGCGATGCTGATTGGCTATACAGCTGCCTTTGTACCGGCAATGAATCTCATTGTTGAACCGATATTGTCTTTCACCGGTCTCGGAAATCCGAAATGGCAGCTTGCCACCACATACGGTGACAACCATCAAGCCCTGATCATGCTCGGCTTGCATGTTTTCCTGGCCGTTCTTTACCTCTTAGTGATAAGCAACGAATGGACTCGCTTCTGGTTTGCCGGACTAACGAGACCAGCAGCAAGCGATAAATTAAAAGAAACGCTCGCTAATCACGACAATATAGACAATCCGAAGACGGCTTGTTATCTCGCCTTGCTTTACGAGAGAGCCGGACTGCGCGGTAAATCTCAGCGCCAATTGAAGCGCATGAAAAAGCTTTGCGGTGACTCTGTTTACACCTCTTTTGCCGATGCCTATTTGTGCTACCGCAAGCGCGAATACCGAAAAGCGCGCCGACTCTTCCTGGGTGTTGCTCAGGGCGAAACTCTGGACACTACCCTCAAGGGCACGCTTCTTGCCGCTGCTGCCTGTTCTGCTTTTGCCGAGGGCGATCTGATTGGCGCTTTGAATTTCTGCGAAAGAGCTCTGGAATTCGACAATCACTCGCTCGTTGCCCGCATGGTTAAAGTAGACGTATTCCTGCGCCAGGGCAAGAAAGACCAGGCCGGCGCTGAACTTCTGGTTGCGATGCAACTTGGATTGACTCAGGAATTGGAGAACAAAATACCGCTCGATGCCGAGCAGACGTTCCGTTCCATCAGTATGTGTGAAGAACGCAGGGCAGCAAAACAGGCCCTGTATGCCGTCCACAAAAGTTAAATTTTGCTAGTGCTTCTTGAAAAGCTCCAGGGTTCATGACTTCCTGTTTAGAACCGCTGTGACAAACACGTAGCAGGGTCTTTTCAGTTCTTATTTACCATCTATAATTACCGTGGCGCAGAGTTATCAAGCAGAAAGAGCAAGCCTAGTTGCTCTTAGCGCCCCGGTCAGCTTCGGAGACTTAGACTCCCGTGTTCTTTCCGTTCTCGAACCGTTTCAAGATTAGGACTCGCCTCATATTGCTCTGTCTGGGTGTTGCAGCGCCCTTACTCGTAATAGGCAGTATTTCCCTCTTTGAAGAGTACAAAACGCTTAAGGAAGAGGCTCAGAGGGCTACACGCTTTCAAAATGCCATTGCCGTCCGTTCCCTGGAGCATTGGATAGGCAGTCAACTCGACACGGTTAAAGCAGTTGCTTCGCTCTCCACCTTCCAGACGAATAAATCGGATTCCGTAATGCGCGTGCTCAATACCGCGCTTGAAGCTCAACGAGCCTGGACGGAAATATTCATCATCAACCGGTCCGGAACCGTTGCCCATTATGCAACCGCCAACGCCGATAAGGTTGAAGGAACGGCAAAACTAGATCCACTTTTCGCTCAATCGATCTTCGATAGCCGCGAACCAACAATCTCCAACTACACCGAATCACCACTAACGCACCAGAAGGTGCTTTTGGTTGGGGCACCGATCATAAGCCAGGGAACAGCACGAGCCGCTCTCGTAGTGGCTGTCGATCCAAAAGCCGTTCTTCAACTGTTTCAGGGCTTGGGTGAGACTGAAGGCGCAGTCATCGATGTTGTTGACGGCAACAAACGCATAGTGGCTCGCACCCTTAATGATGATTATTGGGAAGGCAGAGATTTTTCACAAGCGAAAACAGTTCTTGCCGCAGAAAAATCTGAGCGTGGCGATTTAGAAGTTGTTGGTATCGCAGATAGTACCGCTCGCGCCTATGCTTTCGAGCGCATTCCTAATCTCAATTGGCTGGTTATAGTTGGTGTTCCATCCAATGCTATTTATGGCAGCGCCCATAATTGGTTCACCATGATGATTTTGTTTACTGCTTGCGCATTTGTTACTTCTTTGTGTCTGGCATTTTTGGCGACATCACATTTCACCCGCAACATCCATTTGCTCGTAAGAGAGGCTCTCGCGCTTGGCCGTGGTGATTTATCCAAGAGAGTGCAAGTCAAAGCTAAAGACGAACTTGGCACGCTTGCTGAAGCATTCAATGAAATGGCAACCCGCCTGGAATTAGATCAAGAACAGAAGATTATGGTCGAAAACATTTCGGAATCGATCAGGCAGTCTCTCGATCTCGAGCAAATCTTGCATACCACCGTGCGCGAATTGGGCAGAGCTCTGGAAGCAAGTCGTTGCTGTCTCGCTCTTATTGATGATTCGGATGAAGAGAACACCGATACCGAGCTTGTCTTCAATCATGTCTGGTTCGACCCCTCCGTTGGTGGAATTCCACTGGCCCACAAGTCGATCGTCATTACTCCTAAGAGCGTCATGAGAATAATGCTTGAGCAAGGCTCCATTCTTTCTTTAGATGTTTTAGAAGAAGACAGCTCGACACCTTTGTTTGAAAACGATCAAAATTCACCGGAAGACTGGCGTTCGATTAGATCGCTTATTGCCTGTCCAATTAGTGATGAGAAGCGGCCCGTTGGACTAATTCTTGTCCATCAATGCGATCGTCCGCGTGTATGGACTGATGCCGAATTGGAACTGGTTGAGGCGACTGCCCGGCACGTTGTTTTAGCGATGCAGCAAGCCCGCTTATATGCTCGTACGAAAGCGATGGCAGAGCAAGAAATGCTGATCGGGCGCATTGTGCGATCGGTGCGAAGCTCATTAGAGCTTGACACCATATTGAATACCGTCACCGAAGAACTTTGCAACGCATTGCAAGTGGATCGCAGCCAGATTGCTCAACCACGTCAGGAAGGGCCGCTTGTCATAACGCACGAGTTTCATGCTCCTGATCTCAAAACATCGAAAGGTATAAATCTCTATTCAGAACCAATCGATTTTCGACCGGAAGCTGGCACAGAATTTCGTTATCCGGGTCGTAGCTTTGTTCTTGGCATAGATCTCAGCAAAATAAAAACCGAGCAGACTGCTTCTCCATCTGAAAACAACGGGCACGCTCAAGATACCGAATCGGATGACACGGTTAAAGAAGCACCAATTGCCATCATCAACAACACTGAAACAGACAGTCGCACATTGCCATTTCAGGAGTTCATCTACAATACCGGTGCCCGCTCGCTCATTGCCGCACCACTGATAAGCGAAAATCGTCTGGTTGGTTTGCTCATTGTTCAGCAGTGCAATACGCAGCGAACCTGGAAGGCGCGTGAAGTGCAGTTGGTAGCAGCGATAGCCGATCAACTGGCAATCGCCGTTACGCACGCTCATCTATTTGCGCAAGTGAAATATCAAGCGATTACAGATGGTTTGACTGGTCTCTACAACCACATCTACTTCAAGAATCGCCTGGGAGAAGAGATACGGCTTGCAATGAGAAAGGGCACACCGTGTTCGCTCCTCATGATCGATCTCGACAAGTTGAAGGAAATCAACGACAACTTTGGCCATCCGGTTGGCGATGCTGCCATTAGACAAGTGGCTGGTATTCTCAAAAATTTACTGCGAAGCGGTGACACAGCAGCTCGTTATGGCGGTGAAGAGTTCGGCGTCATTCTTCCGGAAACGTCACTTCTGGAAGCAGCTCTTATAGGCGATCGGCTCTGTGCGCAAATAGCAAGCGCACACGTACCCGGATTAGGAAGAATTACAGCTTCTATCGGTGCCGCTGCTTATCCCAAGCAGGCAAGAGATATGGGTGACCTTGTCGAGAAAGCAGACCGAGCTTTGTATGCTGCCAAGAATAGTGGCCGAAATCAAATTTGGATCTATGATGAAGCAGAACAAGCCGCTCATGCTGTGGAGGGCGGAATTCCCCAACGATTGTCCATGACGAATATCGGTCAGCCGGACAACAGCTCAAAACCCGATTGGAATGCCTAAAAGACTCGTTCTCTTTGACATAGACGAAACCATAACTTATTCAGACGGAGCCGGGCGCAGAGCGGTCTCTCTTGCGCTAAGCAAGCTCTTGAACGTTCCTCCGGAAGCGACTCGCATTTCAATGTCTGGAAAGACCG
>CAJCIF010000229.1 GCA_903970355.1 Actinomycetota bacterium | reverse complement strand
AATCTTCAAACATTAGCTTATGCTTTGAATAACCTAAGGGCACGGAGCCGTTGTGACGCAGCCAGCCAAAAAAATAGAACCGCCGAAGCCCAAATTTTGCGAGAGGTGCAGGTTTGAATACCCGGGAGAACTAGAAAAGTGCCCGGAAGATGGCAGTGTCCTCAGGGACCTGCAAGCGGACCCGCTGGTAAATACCGTTTTTGCTGAGCGCTATGAAATAAAATCTGTGCTTGGCTATGGCGGTATGAGTATGGTCTACAAGGCCAGACACACTCTAATGGATCGCACGGTTGCTATAAAAATACTGCATCCGGACTATACAAAAGAACCAACTTCACTGCAGCGCTTTCAGCTAGAGTCAAAAGCGGCCGCCTCGTTAACTCACCAAAACGTAGTAACCGTCTACGACTTCGGCTGTTACAACGGCCAGGCATTTTTTGTTATGGATTGCCTGGAAGGAAAATCTCTTGCTCAGACAATTGAAGAAAGTGGTCCGATCGGTTACGAGAGGGCGGTGAACCTTTTCAAGCAAGTTTGTGATGGTTTAGAAGCTGCTCACCGCAAAGGCATTATCCATCGTGACCTGAAGCCAGGTAACCTCATTATCATTCCGCACGACGACGGCTCGGAACTCGTAAAAATTGTCGATTTCGGCATTGCCAAAATGATGCCGCGTGCAGGCGAACAAGCTCTTAACTTAACCCAGACAGGAGAGGTGTTTGGCAGTCCTGTTTTCATGAGCCCCGAACAATGCCTCGGGAAACCGCTCGACCCACGTTCCGATATTTATGCACTTGGTTGTGTCCTCTATGAGGCCCTGACTGGATCGCCACCACTGATCGGCGAGAATTTTCTTGAGACTTTGAACAAGCATGTCGGCGAGAAACCAAAACCTTTTTCAACCATTGCGCCAGAAAAAAAGATTCCACCGCAATTGGAAGAAGTAATTTTTAAATGTCTTGAGAAAAACCCAGATGATCGTTTCCAAACCGTAGGCGAATTACGTGACGCCCTCCCGAATTATGGTCCTGGGCGCGTCAAATCTTCAGGCGGACAGAGTCAAACTGCAACTCAAGCACGCACAAAGCAGATTATTACCATTTCGCTCAAAACTGATTCCAAAATATTGTCGTGGGTGTCCGGCATTTCCATTGCACTACTCGCCTGTATCTTTGCCTTTTTGTTTTTCTGGCCAGGTCCGAAGGATGATGCTGGTACGCCAGGCAGCAAATTATTTTGGACAGTAACAGTTTCAATGGCCGAATCGGCCTTGAACAACCGAAACTTTGAATTCGCCAAGAAGTTGACGGATCGAGCGGAGACTGTCGCCCAAACTTTTGGAGACAACAGAGCACGTCTACTCTTCACTCTCAATCTAGAAGCAAGAATTCTCCGAGCCAGCGGCCAGTTCGATGCCCTAAAAGATGTAAACACACGGATCAATAACTACCTTACTGAAAAAACAGTCAACGATTTCAAAACAACAAAAGACTATCTAAACGGCTTAATGACTTCACACGACTCAATCAAGAAAAGCTTGGATGCAATCGATATTCAAGCGAGCATTGATCGGGTTTTCCGAACCAGCGGCGAACTGGAAGCATCCGAAATGTATTCGGAACAAGAACAGTTGCTTTCCATGGCTCGAGATGTTTTTCAGAAACTGAATGTACAAGATATGAGAAACAGAGCAAAACTTGATTTGATGTTGGCAGATTGCCTCACAAAGAGACAGCATTTGCATGAGGTTCGAAATTTGCTCTTAGAAGCCACCAAGCTTTTTAAAGAAAATGACAGCACCATGAAATCTGAAGAAGCGGTAAGGGCAATGCTTGCGCTCGGTGTTTTTGACAAAGATCAAAGCAATTACGACGCGGCTAAAACCGAGATACCTGAAGCAATTAGCTTGGCCGAAAAATATCACTTCACCAAAATCAAAGCAGCATGTTACGGCGCATATTCAGATTATTACCATCAATTGAAACAAGACGATCTCGCTAAGAAATATGCAGCCCTAGCCGAACAAGCCGGCGCCGAAAAAGATAATTATTAGATCCAATCCTACTCAAACACTATAAAACAGCAGTGAGTTCGGGAATGAAGAGTTTTCCTGAGCGGCACAGACATTCACTGATATCTGTGGCTGATTGAGTGCACTCTTAATCCGTTCGGTAAGAGCATTCACCCCTTCCAGAGAATTATTGGGGCTAATGAGAGCGAACTGCCCATGCGGCATCTGACCAATGATATCGCCGCGGTTTTGAATTTGGCTCACTCGTTTCAAAACTTCTTTTGCAGCATCTGGACCGCGACTAACTCCAATTGCGTTCTCGTTCAAACCAAGAACAACACTTAAGAGCGGTTTTCCTTGGCGTCTTGCTCTGTGGTACTCGCGTTCTAGAAACATGAGCCAGGCAGCTGGAGTAAAGGCGCCGAGCGCTTGCGGATGCAAGTGTTCTGCCAATTTGCGCATTGGTTCCAAATTGATCTGCTTAAAGGGAGACGCCTTACGGTTGCCGGTTGAGTGCCAGGCATTGCCAAAACCGTCAGCACCATCTTCGTAAGCTATTGCTCTTTGTGTTGAACGTTCAGCGCGCGCTAACGCTTCTTCAGCAGCACCAAGAAGAGCAGGAAGAGAAGAAAGAGTTTGATTGAGAGTGGCAAGACCAAAGACAGCCGACAAACCAGTTTCTCCGTTTGGTCCACTTTGAGAAAGAATGCGGTCGGCTTTTTGCACAAACATCTTTGCGCCGCTACCGTCCGTTTCAGGTAGCAAAAACGCAAACGTGCCTGTTTCGTAAACAGCAAGGACGTCTGTCTTTCTCAAAGAAAGCCTCACTGCTTCAAGACGGTTACGAATGGATGAAAGAGTAATGCCTTCTTGTGTTGACCCGTGAGAGCTGCCAATCACCTTCATCAAAATAACCGTCACAGGCAACTGTACTGTTTGAGCTTTGTAATATTCCTGCTCCAATAGAAACAGGAAAGCTGATGAAGCCAAAACACCAAGATCCTGGACTTGCAAGCTGCACAGCAAATTCCGTCCGTGTGATAAATCGATTGTATGCGCCACCGGAGCAGACTGGGGAGCATCATTTTTGTAAGTAAGCATCTCGCTTTGGTTTACAGGAGCGATCGCTGGTAAGCGCAATGTGCGATCGGGATCGTTAGCAACTCCTTTGTTTTCGACGTCTACAAACAGCCTTTGCAAATTTCGAACCATAAAATTGTCGCCCTGTTCCTTGGCATAGGCAGCACCACCATTGCGCTTGCCTAAAACGAGGTCAGCATCGTGGGTGCGTTCACCGGTTTTGGTTTCCCAAACAACCAGGTTGTGCAGCAAAGGAATATCGTTTGTGAGGTGTTCCCAGATAAGCTTGGTGTTAAGGCCAACGTTTCGATAAAGCTTCCAATTGGCTACTTGGGCGGTGCGGCTGTAACACACGCTTATTGTGTAGACTTCGCTTCCCACAACCCAGCTGAAGTCCAACTCAGCACCTGGAGGAGCGGAAAAAAGCTCCCGCAAATAATCTCCGAATACGTCAATATCGGGTGGACACGACAATTGACGCTTTCTTACTCTCGGTCCGGGTCCCAATTTCATATTAGAAAGCATTTGTGGACTCCACAAAATTTAAAGGGGTGCAGGTTGTACTAGTAAATGGCTCTCTTGCCAATTGAGAAGATAACAGGAAAAGTTGGCAAACTCAGGGCGCGGATTTACGCCACCCCAACATTTATTCCGGATCTCCCAACAGTCAGCTCTTTGGCTTGCTCTGCTTGTTTTCTTCAGCTTGCTGTTTGAGAATGCTTTCCGCGCTGATTGCCTGGATTTCCTTCATTCCCCACTGGTCTACTTCGAAGTAGAGATCCATGGTGGATACTTTCAAAACGTGCCAGGGTTTATCCGTCGCCTTTGAAATGGAAAATTCAACATGCTTACCGTCTTTAAGCGTGACCTTAAAGACAAACACCGGATGATCGGCATCAAAGGTTGGCAGTTTGGTATCGCTGAGAATGGAATGGCAATCTATGTGGGTGACCTTATCGAGAAGATCGAAAATGGTTCTCTTGCTTATGGGGTGCTCGCCGTCCTTGTCCGTCAAAATCCAACCGTTTTTGACTTCATTCACTTTGAAGGAGCCCAAATCAACTGCCGTAACTTGATTTGTATCCAGGCTGGTCATGGTCTTATCGAACCAAATTTGCGGATTCGGGTTGAACATTCCGACTGTGGTGGCAACATTAAAGACATCGTCGCTGCCATCCAGGCGCACATAGGTCGTCTTCATTGAGGATGCGTTGCCCAAATAAAGGGTTACAACTTTTCCTTTATCGGAAGACAACGTCACTAGTTGCCGGTAGTCATCGCTTCCGACATTGAAGTGCGGTCTTGCACCGGCTGTAGTGGCAACAGGCAAGCCTTTGGCAATGCCTTTCAACATGCTGTAGAACTTGGATATTGTTTTGGCATTAACAGGAGCGTGATAATAACCCGGTATAGTCCAGGTGCCTTTATCCTTTTGAATGACAAAAGGTTTGAGGTTCATACCGCCACCAGTTTGGACTTCGATTTTCGTTACTTTATCGAGATCAGCCGTAATCAATTTTGCCGATGGTTCAAAAGGTTGATACTGAGAGGCGCTGTATTTTAAGAAGCAAGAAAGCGCAATCTGCGCAACCA
>CAJCIF010000228.1 GCA_903970355.1 Actinomycetota bacterium | reverse complement strand
CCAGTTACCGCAGTGGTGCGATGGGCATTCTCGCAACCTTCTTCATCATCATCTTTTCGACCGTCCTAATGCCAATGGTTCTCTTCAATCCAAAACCGAGTGGGCACGGCAACGATTACACAGTACAAACAGTTGGCGATGCCGCGCGCGGTCGCCAAATATATGTACGGGAAGGTTGTTTTTATTGCCATACGCAATTCACAAGATTGCAAGATCGCGGCTATGGTCCTCTGGTACGGGAAGGCGACTATGTCTATGAAACGCCGCACCAACTGGGAACAGCACGCACCGGGCCAGACCTTACTAATGAAGGCGGGCGCATGTCATCACAATGGCAAAAGGCGCACTTGGTCAATCCACGCACCGTCAAACCAGGATCGATCATGCCAAGCTTTAGCTATCTATCCGATATCGATATGAACGATCTTGTCGCCTACATTCAATCTCTGGGCAACAAACGCAACACGGAAAATTTCGTCGAGGCGCCTGCTGAATACACAGTCTCAACCGCACTGGGAAGAGCCCTTTTTGAGCGCAAGCACGTTGATACCAAAGCCAGTGCCTCGGCCAATGCCGGGCGCGGTATCTATACTCAGAACTGCGCTGTCTGCCATGGTCTGGAAGGGTGGGGCAACGGTCCTAACGCTATAACGCTTGAAAAGAAACCAGCTAACTTCTCACGTCCTTTCTACAAACAGTATCCGGATGAGTTCTGGTTCTATCGCATTAAAGAAGGTATTGTCGGTACACGCATGCCGAGATGGGGAGAAATTCTCACCGAAGAGCAAATGTGGTACCTGGTTGCCTATCTAAAAACTCTGCCTAAGGATCAAGAAGTGGTGATCGACAATGTCGATAAACTCAATAAGGTAGACGAAATCAAATTGCCTACGCTTACGAATCAGCAGTACGAGCCGCATACAGGGGGTCATGAATAATGTGTCCTAATTGCATCCTCAATCAAGCGAGCATGTCGGGCGGACTTTATGTAGCCTTCGGAATATGCGCCCTTTTCTTCTTGGTTGGAGTGGCTGGATTGTTATGGGCCTTCAAAAACGGTGAGTTTGACGATATGGAAGAAACAAAATTCGACATGCTCGATGATTCTCCGGATGGAGTGGTGGCACAGCGAGCGAAGGCAGCTGTGGAAAAAGCCCGTGCCGCAGCGGCCAATAGATAAGGTGAAACATGACACAAGATGCTAAAGCAGCCGCTGCTGAAAAAACTAAAATTGCAGCTCCGGAAGAGCACTACGAAGAAGTTTCGGAGTATCGCATTGGAGAAGGAGCACCGCCTCTTTTTCTGGTAGTGGCTTTTGCCTTCGTAGTTCTCTGGGCCCTTTTCGCATGGATACCCTTCTTTGGATACTAGAAGCAAAATGTCGCCGAAAACAAATTGGTTGAAAATACTCTCCCTGGTCACCTTATTTGGTATGACAGTTATCGTTTCCGGTTGTGGAGGCAATATCACTCTTAAAGGCAACGAAGACCAACTTGCCTCAAAAACGGTGACGGCTGGCACTAAGGAAGTGATATATCCGGATGCCACCCCTTCCGTGTCGGATGGCAAAGTGATCTATGCCAAGCTCAAATGCGCCGAATGCCATAGCGATTCCGGTGAACCAGTAGCAGGAAAAACGACGGTCAACCTGGCCGATAAAAACTGGTCTCACAAAACAAAGCCCACTGAGCTCTATGAATTCTTGAATTTCGGCAAGCCGGGCGTCGATCACCCAGTTCTTTCCACTACCGGAGATTTGACCAGGCGAGATGTTTGGAATTTGGCTTTTTACACGCGGGCAATCGGTCAGCCCCTCCTTAATGATGAGGATCAACTTGCAGTTGATGCTGTGTTCGGTTCCAATTGCGCCGTTTGTCATGGTAAGAAAGGATATGGAGACGGACCGCTTTCCAAAAACTTGGAACCGGTCCCAGCTAACTTCCAAAACAAAGCGAGGTTTTACGATCGTTCCGATGATGTGCTTTACGATCACATAGCCAACGGTATTCGCTGGGAAGGCATGCCTAACTTCCTTGGAAAAGAGGATAAAGCTAAGAGCCTGACCTTTGACGAAGCCTATATATGGAAACTGGTACAGTATGTGCGCCATTTCCATGAGACAAATGAAGCAACATTGGTCGCGGGCAAGACTGCGCCTCAGACTAAATAAAGGATGGAAACATTATGGTTGAAGGTACATCGCGAAGATTCTTACTGAAAGTTGTTGCAGGCATACCACTTGCGGTTACTTTCGGCCTTCTCGCTTCGCCTCTTCTGCGTTATTTAAGACCAACACTAAAGCCACTTGACCTCTTTGGAAAATCCGACCAACCGATTGCTGAAACTCCTGTTGTTTTCAAAGACAGTGATTTTCCGGAGCCCTGGACTTGTATCCCCTTCAACTTCAAGCAAAGCTATTTGGAATACAATCCGGAAGGCAAGGAAACACGCCAAATTCCTGGATTCATTGTTAAGTTACCGACCGGCCAAGTTGTTGCCTACAGCCGCATTTGCCCGCACCTCGGCTGTATTTTCAACTTCGTAAAAGAACCGGAAGAGTGTGCTAAGGGCTACAATTTTAAACCGGCGGGTCCGGTATTTGCTTGCCCTTGCCATCTGAGCGTCTATGATATTGCCCATGGTGGCAAGGTGGTGAGCGGACCTGCACCACGTCCACCACGTAGTTTTGAAGTAAAACAAGAAGGGGATTCGTACAGGATAGTTTCATTGGAGGCCGGGGGAATTGCCTAGTACATCAGTTGGACAAAAAAGCGGGTTCGGTGATGCCCTCACCAAATTTGGTGACTGGCTGACAACGCGCATTAATAACATCGATATATTCGATGAGCACTATCAGAACGAGGCGAAAACCAATCCGTTCTATGCGCTTGGTCCGATTTTTTATCTTGTCTGGGTAATCGTTATGGTGACCGGATGCGTTCTGATCATCTGGTATGTACCAACCAAAGCAGCCGCTTTCGATTCTATTTTGAGAATTCAAAGCGGTATTCCGTTTGGTGGTCTCATGCGTGGCATGCACAAGTACGGGGCGGATGCCATGATCATTGCTGCCACCATGCGCATGTACCGCATGTTCTTGATGGCTGATTACAAGCCAGGCAAAGAATTCAATGTGGCAATCGGTCTAGTTGGTTTGTTGCTTTCAATGTACTCAGGTCTGACTGGCTATTTGTTGATTTGGAATCAACGCGCATTTTGGGCTACCAAAGTGTTCGCTACATTCCCAACATATATGGATCAATTTCCGATTATGGGAGATTTCTACCAGCCTCTCGTTAAGTCCATGCACATGGGTTGGAACACGGCTGAAGCGCTTTTGGGCGGAGGAGCCGCTATCACCCAGGAAACGATCACGCGATTCTTTTCCCTGCACCTTGCCTTTTCGCTCATACCACTTATATTCATCGAACTCTATTTTTATAAAAATGCATACGTTCGCATGCCGATCGGCTGGGTAAAGCGGAGCATTGTTATTTTGATGATCGCCGTTGTAGCAACCATCCTTCCGGCTGCACAAGGGGCGCGCTCCAATCCTGATGTGACACCACTGCCCATTCTTTCAGACTGGTACTTCCTGGGCTTGTATCAGATGTACAAGTATTTGGAACCGGTTGTGGCAACTGAAATTACGATGTTGATACCACTTACTGTTGTAGCTTTGCCTTTCCTTGATACCTGGATTACCGGTCCTGAAAAGGACATCATGAAGCGCCCACTCATCTTAATGACGAGCATTATGGCTATGGTGAATTGGATAGCCTTTTCTGCCTTGATCATCGTCAACATTGCCAATATCCACACAGACCCACCTTACTGGCGTGGTTTCTTGTATTGCATGGTTGATATCGGCATTTTGTGGCAGCTCTTTTTGATCTGGACAAATCCGGACGTGCAACAACGAGCAAAAGCGGCAACCGGAGCTTTCATTATGACCATAATGGGACTCATTCAATTGGCTGTATTGGTTTGCTACTTCTACATGGCAAAGACGGAAATGTT
>CAJCIF010000227.1 GCA_903970355.1 Actinomycetota bacterium | reverse complement strand
CAGCAGTCTGGACCGCGCCGAGTCGCCATCATCGGCACACGAAATTTACCGCTAACTCATCAGCAGCTCGTCGAGATGCTGGCTTATGCCCTTGTTCTATCCGGCAACCAGGTAGTCACCAGTGGTGGTGCCAACGGAACGAACATGGCTGTGATTCGCGGAGCACAGCGAGCCAATCCGGATCGCCTCGAAATTATTCTTCCGCAAACCATAGGCCAACAGCCAGGTGAAGTGCAAGATTTGCTAATTGGCATCAAGAACATTACTGAATACCCTGAGCGCCGCACTATGACACTTGCTGATGCCAGCAAGATCTGCAACCACGAAATAATCGACCGCTCTCAGCAAATTATTTGTTTCCTATATCACACAAGCCATACGCTTCTGGAATCCGTCAATTACGCCAAAGATCATCGTAAGATAGTAACGAGCTTCTATCTCGACTAATCAAATTGATTTTTGATCTTGAAACCTACATAGCCAACCCGGTTGTATTGACCGGTCCGTTTTTGGTTTCGTTTATAGCCGGCGTTTCCGCTTTTCCCGCATATATAAAGTGGCTAAAACAAAAACAACTTGGTCAGTTCTTAAGAGAAGAAGGACCGGCAAGCCACGCTCATAAAGCTAAGACACCCACCATGGGTGGAATTTGTTTTATGGCTGTCACTGTTATTCTTTTGGCGATTTCAGGTGTGCTCATTCACCGAGCAGGTAGTGCGCTTTCGGCCTGGGCCCTTTTCGTTGCCGTCCTATGCGGATTGATAGGACTTTCTGATGATCTTTCTAAACTAAAAAGCAAGTCAAATGAGGGGCTATCAGCAAGGACAAGATTGAGACTGGAAGCCATTTTAGGAGCAGGTTTCGGCACTCTTGGCTTTGCTCTTTTAAGACACTCAAGTCAGACTCTGCCTGCAATTTTGCTGCCTCAGCAAATAGCATTCTCTTTGTTCCAACACGTCCACGTTTTCGCACCGGGCAAAGTAGGTATTCCTCTTGATTTACCTGTGTTTGTCGTTCTTTCGACGTTCCTCATTTGCGCAACAACCAATGCCATCAACTTGCATGACGGTATGGACGGTCTTGCGGGCGGAACTGGTCTCATAGTCCTGGCGACCATGGGAACAATGCTTTGGTTTACGGGCCAATATGAATTAGCCTGGCTCGCTTTCGTCGCTTGTGGCTCAATTGCTGCTTTTCTTGCTTTCAATCGCAACCCGGCCAAAGTGTTTATGGGAGATACTGGCAGTCTTTTTCTGGGAGGACTCTTAGCTACGCTCACGCTGGCAGGCGGTCTTTTATTTTGGTTCGTCCCACTCAGCCTCATTTTCATTGTGGAAACACTTTCCGTGATCATGCAGGTGAGCTACTACAAGATAACCAAACCGTATACACCTGAAAAGCCAATGAAGTCTGCCGCGCTTGTCTTGTACAAACTCACAAATAAATTACCTGGGGAAGGAAAGCGAATATTCCGCATGGCCCCACTCCACCATCATTTCGAAGCGGTTTTTGCAGAAAAGGGCGTGAAGGAATGGCAGGTGGTTGCGGGTTTCTGGGTTATCCAGCTTATTTTGTCCGGATTGACGTTGGCTGCCTTCTTCGTTTTCTGAGAATATATAGAGGAACCGAGGGGTGTCTTCGTGTCAACGAAAGTTGCAAAGCTAGTCGGCGATTTGATTTATCAGGGAAGGTGGGATGAAGCTCACTCTGTTCTCTCGCGCTATTCCAAGCAGCAATCGCAAGATCCGGACGCCCTTTGCCAACTAGGCGCGCTTGCACTTTCTATTGGCAAATACGATGAAGCACAGCGCATGATCAGCGGCGCAATTCAACTCGCCCCAGATAACACCGAGGCCTACTACCAGTTGGGACTTTGTTTTCTAAAGCAGGATCGATTTGCTGAAGCAATGCCGGCATTTCGCGAAGCTTGCGAACGCAGACCAAACTTTGCCGTCGGACACTTACATTGGGGCATAGCCCTTTTGCAAATGGGTAACCTGCGCGGCTCCATTGGCCAATTCCGCCAGGCTGTCAAACTCAATCCCACCCTTGCGGCTGCTTCGTACCAGGCGGGCGTCGCTAATATGCGGCTCGGTCAATACCCTGAAGCCATGACCGATTTTCTGCAAGCTTCCCAAACAGATCCCGAATTTGCCGAAGCATTCAATGCAACAGGCATATGCCTTACGCACAAGGGTGACTATCCCGGTGCCATTAGATACTTCTCGCGTGCCTGCCAGATAGACGATGGTCTTGCCATTGCCAAAGCAAACTGGGCTTCTGCTCTAGTGAATATGGGCGAATTCGAACAAGCTTCCTCTCGCTACAGAGACGCACTGGCGGGTGGACCCAAACAATTGACAGCAAAAGATCGGGCGCTTGTCTATAACAACTGGGGCGTGAGCCTTTATTTGACTGGCGATCTGGAAGAAGCTGCCGAAAAAATAATGGAGGCTTGTGATGTAGACACCAGCTTTTCGGAAGCACAGATGAATCTCGGGTTGATCCGCACTTCACTACACGAGTATGACCTCGCTGCTGGTGCTTTCGAACAAGCCATGGAACACAACCCTGATCTATTGGAACTGGCTTTGTACTGCGGCATCGCTTATCTACTCTTTGGCAAATATGATGAGGCGCTTTCGAAATTTGCGCATTGCCAGACACAAGGCATGCGTAATGAACTGTTAGACATGTGGATGGCTTACGCCCA
Organism: Actinomycetota bacterium; assembly: GCA_903970355.1. Lineage (GTDB taxonomy): Bacteria > Cyanobacteriota > Vampirovibrionia > Obscuribacterales > Obscuribacteraceae > CAJCIF01. The sequence goes on along the minus strand of CAJCIF010000227.1, from coordinate 2,825 downwards.
ACTTGCGATCGGCCGAGCCGAAACTGCGCACTTGCATTTTGAAAGAGCAGCAAAGCAAAATCCAAACAACTACCTGGCTCTGGACGGTCTCGGTTCCTGTCTTGGCTTATTGGGAGCACACCAACAAGCTGTGCAATTGTTGAGTCGTTGCCTGCAATTGAAGCCGGAATTTGCACTTGGTCATTTGCATTTAGCACGCAGCATGGAAGCACTTGGGCAAACAGAAACTGCCGCGGCTCATTTCAAACAAGCATTGTCGATCGATCCTGAATGTCTCTTGCCGGAAAAAGAAATGATCGAAACGCTTCTGGAATCTTCCGATTTCGATGCTGCTATGCAGCGCTCCATTCGCATTTTGGAAATTGATGAAACAGATCCCGAAGCCAGTCTCACCCTGGCCCGTGCCTTGAAAGCACGCGGGCAACTTGAAGAAGCACTCAGCATCTGCCAGCAAGTTATGGCAAGGACGCCTGGCAATCCTCTTGCATTTACCTTGATGGGTCAAATTGCTTTGGCACAGGGTAATTTCGCCGAAGCCGATGAAATGTTTCGCAACGCCGCTGATTTGAATGACAGCGATTCGCTTCTCTTTTATTCTTGGGGAAGAACGCTTTCGCTCCTTGGTTTTCACGAGCTCGCTCTGGAAAAATACGAGAAAGCCTCCGAGATTGACCCGTATAATGGCGACATTTATGATTCCTGGGGACAAACGCTCAAAACCTTGGGGCGATTTCCAGAAGCCGCGGAAGTTTACAAACGCGCCTCCAATTATCTGTAGCCATCACATATAGTGGCAGATGACTAACACAACGCAAACCATAAAAATGTCTTTGCCGAAATCAGAACTGTATCTGAAAACAGAACAGCTTCTGCACTTTCGTCTTGCCTTTGCAGGCGTTTGCCTTGTTCTTTCCGTTTGTCTCAGCCTCTATGCGCGCACTGAGTTTGATCTCAGGCTGATCACTTATTTAATTACGGGAGTGCTCGCTTACACAATTGGCGGACTGCTTCTTCTTAGGCTGTCACTGTTTAAAAGCGATCGTGCCATAAAAAGTTTCAATTTTGCTTTGCTTTCTTTCGATGTTATCGCTCTCACCATCTCAATTCACCTCACGATGGGAATTGATTCCGATCTCTACGTCCTTTACATACTGCCGATTCTGCTTTCAAGCTATACGTTTTCGCGAGTTGGAATTTATGCTACTTGCCTTTTCATTTCAGCCATGTACGTTGGTCTTCTCTTATGGGAAAACAGCAACTCTATTAACCTCATGATTGGCGCAAGCAGTGAGGGTGGTTTAGCAGGGGTATATTTGCATCGCTTGTTCGGCAGATTGCTCGCCAGATCGACCATACTCGTGAGCATTTCATTTGTGTGGGGAGCCTTTTGCAGTTACATATCCGGGCTTGCCCAGCAAGTAGCAAATGAATTACGCGTTCAACTGAAAGATAACGAACGTCTGGTTGCAGAAGTGAAAGGTCAGGCTTCCCGTGAAAGATTGATCAATTCAATCAACTCGGCACTTCGCAATACATTGAATCTCAATGTCATCCTAGAAACTGCCACAAACGAGTTAACAGCAGCGCTCAAATGCCATGCTTGTGCCATTGTTTGTCCAAATCCGGATTTTAGCAATGCTCTTATTTTTCAATCAAAACATGCGGAAGAAGGTGCAAAGGTAACCGATCACTCCTCGCCAATTTCTAAGGAGCTATGCACTTACCTGCTTCAACACAAATCTACCTATGAACGAAACGAGGACGGTGTCGCGATTAGAAAAACATTCGTTTTCGATCAACCACAATTTGCTTCAGAGCTAGCACCAATTCATAAAGAATTGGAAGAACTTAAGTTGGATTCAATGATAGTGCAACCAATTATTTATGGGGACACTTCGGAAGGCATTATCATCATTGGTGAGACTGTTCATAGATACTGGGCCGGTGCTGAGCTGGACTTAGTGAAATCGGTAGCCGGTCAAGTTGCTGTTGCTGTTGAAAATGCAAAATTAGTAAAACAACTTTCCGATACCAATGCCGATCTTATTCAGAAAAACGAGCACCTCGACAGCAAAAACCTTGAGTTGGGTGCTGTTCAAGCGCAACTTGTCCATCAAGAAAAAATGGCCTCACTGGGAAGACTTGTTGCCGGCATCGCGCATGAACTGAATAATCCAATCAATTTCGTGCACGGCAATTTGCCTTATCTCCATGAGTATTTCGGAGATCTCAAAAAGATCATTTCCACTATTGAGGAAGAATCGGAAGCCGATCGAGCTCTCGTCAAAGGCCTCAAAGAAAAACTAAAATACGATTTTGTGGTGGCCGATCTCGAGAATATTCTTGCCGATTTAAATGAAGGTACGGAACGGATTCGCCACATTATCAGAAACCTCAAGAGCTTCAGCAGATTGGATGAAGCAGAGTTAAAAGAAGCGTCCGTCAATGAAGGTTTGGAATCTACCCTCAAGATTCTGAGCCAGTACTATGGACGCGACAAAATTTATGCCGAGTTGGATTTCGCCAACTTACCACCGGTACTCTGCTATCCCGGCCAGTTAAATCAGGTTTGGATGAACCTTCTGTCTAATGCGGCCGAGGCAGTATCGGGCAAGCCAGATGCAAAAGTATCGGTGCGAACTTGTCTGGACAATGATAAAGTCCTCATTTCTATAGAAGACAACGGGACCGGTATTAAGAAGGATGCAGAGAATAAGATCTTTGAACCTTTCTTTACGACCAAGCCCGTCGGACAAGGGACTGGCCTTGGCTTATCGATATGTCACTCAATAATAGAGCGGCACGGCGGCAAAATTTGGTTCGAA
>CAJCIF010000226.1 GCA_903970355.1 Actinomycetota bacterium | reverse complement strand
CCTTATCCAGCATGATGCCGCAGAACTCAGCGGAAGTCAGGCCCGGTGGCACGCGCAACCACATGTAGAAGGTTGCCTTGTTTGGTTTTACATCCCATCCTAGTTCCCGCAGTTTCTTAACGGCGAGATCACGACGTTCGACATAGAGCTTGTTGCAATAATCGATGTGGTCCGTCGGTCCTTCAAAGGCGGCTATAGCTGCATACTGAATTGGCTTGAAGATATCCGTGTCTACATTGGATTTGATCTTGGCGATTGCTTTTATGCCTTCCGAATTGCCAATACCGAAACCGATACGCCAGCCCGTCATGTTGTGGGCTTTCGAGAGAGTATGCAGTTCGACTGCAATATCTTTTGCTCCTTTAATCTCAAGAATTGATGGAGCTTTGTAGCTATCAAAAGTCATTTCCGAATAAGAGAGATCGTGGCAAAGCAAGATGTTGTGTTTCTTTGCGAAATGGACAGCCTTCTCAAAAAATGCCAGATCGGCAACGCCTGCTGTCGGGTTGTTTGGGTAGTTGAAGAGCAAAAGTTTGGCTTTGCTTGTGACAGCATCGGGAATTGCATCCAGGTTGGGCAAATATTCGTTTTCAGGGGTGAGCGGCATGAAATACGGCTCACCTCCAGCCAATATGGTGGAGGTTCTGTAAACGGGGTAGCCTGGGTCTGGAATAAGGTTGACGTCCCCTTTGTCAATGAAGGCCATGATCGTGTTGTGCAAGCCTTCTTTAGAGCCAATCAAGGATGTCACTTCCGTTTCGGGATCTACCGTTACTCCGAAACGCTTTTGAATCCAATCAGAAGCCGCTTTTTTGTATTCTTTTGTGCCGCCGAAAGGTGGATAGTGGTGGTTGGCTGGGTCTGCCACAGCCTTTTGTGCTGCCGCGACAATATGTGGAGGGGTTGGCTGATCGGGATCGCCAATACCAAGGTTGATCACATCAACTCCCCGTGCTACTGCTGCCTGACGTTTTTTATCGATCTCAGCAAAAATGTAAGGAGGAATTGATTTTAGTCTTTGTGATACTTCCATGGTTAATGCGCTCCAAAACGCCGTGTACAAGGCACCTCACCGGATGCCGACCTAACACATTACCATACATTTATAGTCCAGAACCGCAACGTGACTTGTTTCGATGTTTTAGTTAACGATATTCTTGACGAGTCACACGAGCACAGTTTGTCTTGATAGGCGTTTCTCCAGTTCTTTCGAATCAAATTTCCGCGTCTGAAAACCTTTTCAGCCGCAGTCGTTTCTTAGTGTTTTGCATTGTGGCTGCCATTGCCAGCTTGTTCCTGTTCGCAATGCTCGATAGCGTCCCCCTGTTCAACCCTGATGAAGGACTGTATGCCGAGCCGGCAAGAGAGATGCTCGATACAGGCGAATACGTAACAACATTGCTCAATTATGCGGTGCGATTTACCAAACCGCCGCTTGTTATTTGGGCCATGGTGCTCGGCTATAAATTGTTTGGCGTAAGCGAATTCGGGGCGCGATTTTTTATTGCTGCTTCCGCATTCGTTTTAGTGATGTCCGTATACGTATTTAGTGAAAAATATTTGGGTTTTCGGGCAGCCCTAATAAGTGCTCTCGTGCTTCTTACCTCGCCGCTTTTCGTAGGTGTGGCTCGTGAAACAATCACAGATATGCCGCTTTCGCTCTTTATTGCTGGTTCATTGATGGCTTTCTTCTTTGCTTTTCGAGAAAAGAGTGAAATCGCAAAGTGGACAGGTTTTGTTTTGGTCGCTCTGGCAATAATGACGAAAGGTCCAGTCGGTCTTATTTTGCCTGTTGCTATTCTCGCCGCTTTTTACTTTTTGACTGGACAAGTGCGGAGCGCTCTTAGGTTTTTCAATTTGCCTCTCGGTCTTTTGGTTGTTGCTCTTATAGCGCTGCCCTGGTTTATGATTGAAATATCAATTACCAAAGGGGCTTACTTCAATGAATTCATCATGCGTGAAAACTTCGCCCGTTTCACAAGCGTAATTGATGCTCACAAAGGACCACCGTGGTATCACATTGCTGTCGTGTTAGGCGGATTGTTTCCCTGGTCGTTAGTGTTGGTTGGCACCATATGTCGTGGCGCAAAATATTTGCTTACAAGTTGGCAGGAACAATTCAACTCGGACAAATCGGTCTTTAATTCTCTTGTTCGCCTGAAAGCACAATTTGAAAACATGGCTGCCGACAAGCAAGTGATTTTGCTTTCTTCGATTACGGGAATGGTGACGGTTGCGTTTTTCAGTGCCAGCGTCTCGAAACTTCTTCCCTATACGCTTCCCGCTTTCCCTGCTTTTGCAATGTTGATTGCCTGCGAAATTGACCGGACGTTTGCTCAAAACAAGCGCAAACCACTTCTCATTATTCTCGGGATGCTTTTGGCGATATATGTGCTTGCGGGCACGATTGCACCCTTCGCCCTTCAGAAGTTGCGCGATGCCCCGGCTGATTTGCCCAATACGATTGGCACTTATGGACTTGTAATGGCTTTCTTCGTTCTGATTGCCCTGGTTTTTGCACCACGAATCGATCAAACTAAAAACCAACTTAAAAATTCAAGCTATATATCATTGGCTATATTGGGTGCTGCTCTATTTGCAGTCAACGGCTATTTCGGGTTCAAGTTGCTGCCGCAAGTTTCGAAAGCCTTTGAAGGTGATGTCCCGGATTATGCGCATTTCGCAAGTCTGTCGGGTGAACCGATTCTCGTTCATGATTTGAGAAAGCCAGGCATTACCTTTTATTCAAAAAGAGCGGTACTTTTACCGGCCGATCTCGATGCGGTGCACGAACTTCTTGCATCCAGGAACGTTGCATATATACTGACGCGTACTCGAGATCTGAAGGATCTGCCCTCAGAAGATGGATTCAAAGTGGTAGCGGCGGACGATCGCTTTGCTCTCCTGCATTGGCGAAAGAGCGGCAACTTTTCAAGATAAGTGTGCTTTGTTGCGCTTGTTTTGCTATATTATTGGGCAATTCAGCTGTGCTGATGGTAACACCAACTGTAGTGCAATATTCGCAACCTGCTTTCATCTCTTTCTAAGGAGCAAATATGAATCGTAATGCACCAGCTCGAATGGCACTATTGCCAGGCACCGCATTGATGGTATTAGGTTGCATGTTGCTCGCCGCTTGTGCCCACATCGATGTCAAACCAAAAGATCCGCAGCTTCTGCAAATGCAAACATTTGCCGAAAAGGTTGCCGGCCAAATATATGATCGAAACCCATCTACCTATGTGGCAAGCCAACAACAATTAATCTCTGAGATCGCACCGACCACTCTCAAGAGTCTAAAGGCACAAGGATTTTTTCCGAAGAGTGCCGCTGAGGCCAATGCCAAAGCAAAAACATTCAAGCCGGAAGGTGAGTTCAAAATTGAAGACAGCAGCTTTTTGAAAGCAACCGACAACGGATTGATTCCTGTTGAGGTTAAAGGCGTTGCTGCTGACAAGACGAAGTTTGACGTTATTCTTCTGATTGGTTTGGATAAGCGCAAAAATTCGCCTGTCGTTGTGAGCATAACTACCAAATAGTTTTAGACGTTTTCGCCTGCCGCAA
>CAJCIF010000225.1 GCA_903970355.1 Actinomycetota bacterium | reverse complement strand
ATGTTCACCATGTTCATGATGATGCTCACCATGTTCATGTTCACCCTGTTGATGTTCTTCGTCACCAGTTGTTTTCGCTTTTAAACGATAGATGCCTGTAACGGGATCTATTTCTGTTTCGAATGGGCTTTCCGGCTCAGGTAGAGGTGGTGCTGCTTCTTCAACATGATGTTCTACCTCTACTGCGCCTTCTTCACCATGCTCAGATTCAAAATCGGTTTCTTCCGATTCTTCTTCATAGACTGGAGCCGGTTCCGGGAGTGCAGTTGGTGCTTCGTAACTAGGCGCATTGAATGAGCTAGTTTGAGATCTCAATCCGAATCTCGATTCAGACTGATCGAATTCATCGAACACTCTTGCTACTGCAGAAATGTTCTCGCTCAAGTCATCGGAAAGTTGGTGCGAACCCTCGTCGCCTTCTTCCTCGAAGTCTTTGATTTGTGATTTTGGCTGGAAGCTGATTTCTTCTTCCTGCTCATTGTCAATATCAGAGAGCTCGCCTTCATCATCGTGTGAGAAGCCGCGCTTGCCTGGCACTTTGTCTACGAGCAAATCGTCGGGCATTTGCTCCAAAATATGCTCAGGTAGTGCTGCCAAGGTTTCTTCGAAATCTTGAATATCGTCCATTGTGGGCATTACTCTGCCATTAATGGCGGTGGCAGCTCGCATCACCGTTCCTGCTGGTTTAGGCATGCGGCGTTGCGCGTGTCTATTTGCTCCACGGGCAAGTGGATCCGATTCTTTACCCTTGAGGGAGATGACTTTACGATTATCAGGAGTGCCGAGTTCGAGGGTAGGAATGAAACCAAGACCTGAACAAGATTCACAATGCACGGTGAACAATTCACGTAGGCTTTGTCCTTGCCTTCTGCGTGTCAGCTCAACCAAGCCGAGATCGGACAACTGCCCAACTTGAGGTTTGGCCCTGTCTTCTTCCAGTGTGCGCTGGAAAACTTCCAAGACTTGCTGTTGATCTTTGCGGCTATCCATATCGATGAAGTCCACGATCACCATGCCGCCAATATTGCGCAATCGCAGTTGTCGCGAAATTTCTTGAGCGGCTTCGAGATTTGTGCGGCGCACCGTTTCGGCTTGAGTGCGAGAACTTGTGAAGCGTCCGGAGTTTACGTCGATAACCGTGAGAGCTTCTGTCGGTTCGATGTTTAAGTGACCGCCGCTTGGCAGTTCAACTCGGTCCGATAATGCCGCTTCAATTTCGCGGTCGATTCCTTTTGAGACAAGCAGACTTTCTTCGCCAACGTGCATGTTGATTTTGGTTTGCTTGCTTGCCCAACCAGCGAGATATTCCTGGGCACGTCTTTGGCCATCAAGAGTATCGACGATGATTTCAACAACATCATGCGAGTAGGCATCGCGGATGACGCGATAAAGAAGATCTTGATCTCTATATATGAGGGTGGGTCCGATCGATGCTTCACCATCTGAAACAACCGTTTGCCAGCGATCCCAGAGTTGTTCGAAATCTTCGAATAATTCGTTTTCGCCTTGACCCTTTGCTTCGGTTCGGATAATCAGCCCTACACCTGGTGGCTTCATAAGGTTGACTACCGACTTCAAGCGTGAGCGCTCGCGGGTTTCGCTAATGCGGCGTGATATTGAAACGCCTCTTTCTTCCGGAACGAGAACTAGGAATCGTCCTGGCAAGCTAATGGCAGTTGAAACTCTTGGACCTTTGTGTCCGGTTGGTTCCTTTGTAATTTGCACAAGCAGCTTCTGCTTTGGCACCAGTCGCTCTTTCAATGGACCCTGTCCGGGCACATCGTTGGCGTGGAGGAAACCCATTTTGTCTTTGCCGAGATTGACGAAGGCCGCATCGATACCGGGCAAAATATTTTCGACGCTTGCCGTATAGATATCGCCGAGCAAGAGCTCGCCGCGATTAACAAGGAACTCAACCGCTCGATCATTCTCTAGAATGGCGGCGATATTGTCCTGTTCGGAAATAACGAGTGCTTTCTTCATACAAACCTCATAACTTAATCAATCGCAAAACAGCTCGTTTGGTCGGTGACGGAGCTGTGTTCGAAAAACAATGTTGAATTACAAAACTAGTTAGCAACAACTTTCTGGTTGCGGTCCAAAGGTATACGTGAGTGCTTCAGCCTTTGCCGGAGCAAAGGTCATATGCGAATTTGAGGGTCGGTCCCTGCCAGCCAATTGAGCTTGCAGTTGGGATGATCTTGAGACTAAGACTAAAAAGAATCTTGAGCCAAAAACCCTCAAGTGCAAGTATTATACCCGCTGGCACCGAGCGTGTACGTCGTTTCCAAAACTTTAATTAAATGCATATTGTTTGTTTTTGAAATGTCTCAAACCCTCTTGTTTACCTGTGCTATATTCGCATCAGGTGCTGTGTAAAAGGATTTTTGTGTGATTCTTGAAGCTTTTTCCCAGTATTTGCAAGCCGCCGATGAAAAGACTCCGGCCACAGGAGTTTTGGCTCGCTGGCTCTGGGAAAGATTAAGTTCACCGCCTGAATCGAATGTAGATCGGGTCCTGCACTGCGAAGTCAAAGTGATGTCGGTTAAGGAAGCTCATGGTGTTTCGGCAATTGGTCTGGAGTTGCCTCCGGACTTGAAGGCAGGACGTAAGCCAGGTTACGTTTTCCGGGGCACGTCGTCGAGCGGAGCCAAGCTGTTGAAGGTTCTTTATGAATACTGCTTAAGTTATGAGCAGCAGAAATGGGCTCGCTTCGTGCATTCGCTCAAAGCAAGCGATTTCAAGTATTGCAAGTAGTAAGTGGTGTTTGATGGTTTCACCCGCGTTTCGGCGGGCTGGTCAAGCATCTTTAACGGCGGGCATCTTATGATGGTATCGAATATAGTGGCTATTGGGACGGGTTGGTATTGGTGCTATGGTCATATTCGCCATCGTAATAGCGAACTCGGCTAATGTTGGTTGCCTGCCCTGATTCGACATCTATTGTTATCTTGACACCGTTTATCATGGCAGCGCC
>CAJCIF010000224.1 GCA_903970355.1 Actinomycetota bacterium | reverse complement strand
TAGTATGCACCCATTTCGATAATGGCGTATCGATGATAGTACTTGAGGCGTTCTCTAATTTCGCGAGTCACACCCATATAGCTATTGATACTGCGCGGTGTTGTAAAAGTAGGCGCAACCGCACCGAGAATTTCATTGAGGATTACTTTCGTGCTTGTCTTGCCATAACTGCCTGTGATCCCTATTACGATTGGCTTCATTTCGGCAATTTTCTGGCGCGCTTCATCTGCAAAACCCTCTTGCAACTTTGCTTCGCCTGGATCAAGCAATACTTTGGCAAGAATAAGAAAGAGGGGATGGAACTGAAAAACCAACACTTGAATGAACCAATAAAATGGCATTGCCAGTCTGCCAAAGGCAAATGCAATTGGTATCAAAAGAAGCAGGACAAGGGCATTGATCGACTCGGCATAGCCAAATATGCGCTTAGCTCTTTCTGTCAGTCTCAGTTTTACTTTTGCGTCCAGGCGCGGATCTTCTTCGAAAAACGCCCTTTGCACAAGCAATACTGCAAAGAGAGCTCCCGCTAAATATCCGCCTCTTGCGCTCACACCTGCAGTGATACCGGTGACAATTCCGCTTACAATAGCAGCACCAGTACCACGACGGTCGAAGGCATGTTTGTTCTGGCACCACTTCCAGAAACGTTCACCCTCGTAATCTTCTTGCTGAAGATATTGCAGATAGCGCAACCCCCGACGATGAAAAAAGAATCCACTCGCCAGAGCAATAATTATGAGCGAGGCAGCCTCGAATATGGAATCAAACACTGACCTCTTCGCCCTTCTTCATGCGAGCCGTATTCGGCTCTGCGTCATCGAAAAACTTCAGTATATGATAGGCGCACAAGTGCGCACCTTCGTTTAGAAAAGGAAAATGGTCTTTGCCTGGCAAGACGACAAGGGTCGACTTTGGAATAAGATCTGCGTAGCGCTTGGCGATCTCAACCGGCGTTTCAGCGTCTTTCTCGCCCCATAAAAGAAGCACTGGGCTTTCAATATTCTTTGCAATATCGCTTAGATCTTCGTTAACGGTTTTTACAAATATGTTTTTCAATTCGCCGGCATTACGGTAGTCACGAGAAGCAAAGCGGGGTACATGCCACTCTTGGAAAGTGCTTAACCCGAAGCTTCGGTCCAGGAATTTGCAAACCTGGGCGCTCGTCTTTGCAATTTTGGATCTCACCAGTGCCTTACCCTGAATCGTTCGTTGCAATCCGGCCGAGTTTATAAGGATGATTCGGTTCAAGCGTTGTGGTGCAAGTTTAGCCAAACGAATGGCGATGCGCCCGCCAAATGAATGTCCCAAAATATCGGCGTGTTCTATCTTGTGCTCTTCCATAAATTGCAGGATGCAACGAGCATATCCTTCGGTATCCCAGTCTTCCGGTGGTTTTGGTGATTTGCCAAAACCGGGCAGATCGATCAAATATACTTTTCTCGATTTAGAAAAAAGATCGCCAAGCCCCCAGAGCGAACCCATCGTTTGCCCCCAACCATGCAGCATGATTAAAGGCGGTGTCTTTTTTGCATTTTTTGCTGGACTGGTTCCCAACTCAACAAAGTGAATTGCTGTCTCCGTAATTTCATTTATTTTTTTAGCTGCACTCATGAACCGGGAGCCTCCCAAGCTTCTCGTTCAGTATCTGAAAACGTGCCCAAAATTTTCCACTCCGGATGCAATCGCACCTGAAAAGCATTGTGAACGGTTTCTTGCATTTTCTTCAAAAGCTCAGATACTTGATCGGAAGTAGCACCCCCTAAATTAATCACAAAATTGGCATGGACAGCGGAAACAGCTGCATTGCCAATTGTCAGTCCCTTGGCACCAGCCTGATCCAAAAGCAGACCCGCCCCGCGTTTCGGTTCCGGATTTTTAAAAGTTGAACCGGCATTCGGAAAACCGAGCGGCTGTGTACGCCAGCGATACTCTTCATTGGCTCGAATGCGGCTCTCGATTTTGTCCGGCTCATCAGAGGGCAATCGGAATTTGGCCGAGAGTACAACTTGTTTAGCCGGATCAAGCTTCGAGCGGCGATATTGAAAATCCAATTCGTTTTTACTCAAAGTTTGAATAGACTTTGTGCCGGCATCGTAGACCGTCACGGTTTCGATGATGTCAGCCATGCAGCTGCCGTGTGCACCGGCGTTCATGATTACTCCACCACCGACGGTGCCAGGTATGCCGACGGCAAATTCCAACCCGGCTAAGCCGCGTACGGCAGCATAACGAGCCAGGTGCGGCAAGCGCGCTCCCGCTCCTGCTTCCAAAACATTGTTTTCCAATTGCGAAATGGCAACAATCTGGGCTGTCCGAATTACGGTGCCCTCAACGCCTTTGCTCGAGATCAAAATATTCGATCCGCCCCCCAGAATGTGCCAAGGTTCGCCCTTCTGTTCGAGCCGCGATACCGTCTCAACCATCTCTTCCACCGAGGTTGGCTGGCAGAGACTGTGCGCTTTACCGCCTATTTTGAGGGTGGTGTAGCGCGCTAAAGTTTCGGGGCTTGCGTTTTCCATATCATACTGTTGCGAGCTTCTTGAGCAGTTCAGGTCCTACACCTGTAACGTCTCCTGCTCCAATTGTAAGGACGATATCTTGCGGCTTTAGATATGGCTTAACTTTATCCGGCAAGTCGTGGACGGAGCCGCCTAAATAGTGCTTGTCTTTGTGCGATAGCTGGCTGACAAATGTTTTCGAATCGATACCGGCAATGGCTGCACCGCGAGCGATGTAGACATCCGCGACCAATACGAGATCGGCTTCTGCAAAAGAGGCCAGAAATTCATCCCAGAAATCTCTCAACCTTCCTGGTTGATGGGGCTGAAAAAGCGCTACCAATCGGCGCCCTTTTTTGCCATCCAACTTGCATTGTTCTATATATTGGCGAGCCGCTTTAAGTGTCGCCTGAACTTCCGTTGGATGGTGGGCATAATCATCGACAATCAAAATGTCCTTGGCTTCCCCGATAATTTGGAATCGGCGGTCGACCCCTCGAAATTCGCCAAGTGATTTTGCAATGGGAGCGAATTCCAAACCGACTTCCATACCCACTGCGATAGCGGCAAGCGCATTCAATTTATTATGTTCACCCGGAACAGCAAGTGTCACTTCACCAAGCAACTTGTTGTCGCGATAGGCTTTAAATTTGAAACCGGCTAGGTTTTCCATTCTATATGCCGCTTCCGGATTGACGCCATAAGTAGTTACTTTGCGTTGCACGCGCGGCATGATGGCTCGGCAACCTGGATCATCAATGCAAACAATCACTTTCTCGGAAGCGTGGTTGAGAAACTTCAACATCGTTTCCTGAATTTGCGTAAATCCGCCTGGATAATTTTCCAGGTGATCGCTTTCGAGATTCGTCAAAACAGCGCAATAAGAGTTGAGATTGGCATGAGTGCCATCGCTTTCATCTGATTCCGCCACAAAGTAATCCGATTTACCAGAGCGCGCATTAGAACCGATGCGATTGAATATGCCACCAACTACGATGCTGGGGTCTAATCCACAATCAAGCAAAACTTGACCGATCATACCTGTCGTTGTGGTTTTGCCATGCGTGCCCGAAACCGCAACCAACCGCTTTCCGGCCGTAAGTGCGGCAAGCAGTTGCGACCGATGCCAGATCGGCACGTTATGCTCCCGTGCATATTTCACTTCCGGGTTATCGGAAGTAATCGCTGTAGAAACGGCTACAGCACCCGCTTTCTTAATGTTACTGACATTGTGGCCCACCGAAACTTCAGCACCAAGGCCGGCCAGTTCCTTCAAAATATCGCTTTCTGCCTTATCAGATCCGCTCACAGCAACGCCTCTTCCCAGAAGCAGCCGAGCTCGTTGGCGTCCTGGCTCGGCCAGAGCGGGATCTTGCGGTTGGCGGCGACGAAGGCGCGCAATGCACCCATCGAACCCAGACCGTAGTCGCTCAGCACCGCGTCGATTTGCGGATACTTGGCGATCAGGCCCGCCATCTTCTTCTGCGCTTCGGCGGGGTCCCAGTTGGTGTCGACCGGGCCGCCTTCGAGGATAGTCCAGCCGGCCTTGTCGAACACGGGCTTCGAGCCGAGAATTTCGGTGGCCGTGGTCGGGTTGCCGGGCGTGCCGCCCAGGATGACCACGTTGCCCTTCGGCTTCTGCTTCACGGTCCAGTC
>CAJCIF010000223.1 GCA_903970355.1 Actinomycetota bacterium | reverse complement strand
ATTGAAGGCGTTTCGCCACTGAGAGAAATCGACTGGTAATGGATTTTCCGAGAGATGCGATTCCGTTGAAGGATTCCGAGTTCATGCCGCCCTGCCTACTAGTCTCGCGTTGCGAGAAACGATCTATTCCACCTTAGTAACTCAAACAGAATTTGAATGAGCCGAAACTATATCATGGATATTTCCCGAGTCAAGAAATAACAAAACGGGGTTCGACTAAGCTTTTATCGGACATTTTTTGTTTGAATAGTAGGGTGTTTAATATGGTCGGTTATCAAATAAACCTTTAGATTCTATGTTTACTTCCAGAACAGAATATCCACCCTTGAATCGCTGCCCGCTTTGCGCGCTTGCACTGACGATTACTGAAATCGGTGGCAAAGATCGCCTTGTCTGTGTGGCGTGCGAATTTGTTCACTGGGACAACCCTAAGCCTGTTACAGCGACTCTCGTTCCTATGGATGGTGGTCTTGTGCTGGTCAAGCGGAAATACCCGCCTTACGTAGATGACTGGTGTTTGCCAGGCGGTTTTATTGAAGCAATGGAAGCGCCGGATGCATCAGCTATTAGAGAGGTAGAAGAAGAGACCGGTCTCACTGTTGAGATTGACCGTATTCTCGGCGCGCAGTCACCTGGCAAGGGCATAAATGTAGTGATTCTTTTCTACCTGGCAAAGCCGGCTAAGGGATTGCTTACACCCGGTGATGACGCTAGCGATGTCGGAGTATTCAAGGAGCAAGAATTACCTCCCAACGTTGCCTTTGAATTGCATCGACGCATGATCAAATCTTTTTTCGATGCAAGTTTACCCTTTACAACCTCTCGGGCTTAGTTGTCGCAACTGGTGATCGCTCCGCCAAGATCGCGTCAATTTGCGTTTTGAGTTCATCGCACGATTCCAGCGTCCCAGGCATAAGAAACTGTCCGCGTTTGGTTTTGACAACGAAACCTTCTGGTAAATATGGCGGCGAAAGGCTTAGTCCTGTGACATCGTCCCAACTCATTTCGGTTGTTCCAAACAGCGTTTTCAACAGCAACGTTTGTGGGGAAGTTTCAACATATGTCGGCATGAGAATTACAACAAAAGCTCGCCATAAAAAGATTCCAGTCAACACCGCAGCAAATACGCAAACCAATATTCGGTCAGGTATGGAACCCGGCTTTAGAAAGAGAGAAGTGAAGAGAAAGTACCAAACGAAAATTGCAAACGAGAGCCCAAGACAAGATTGGATCAACTGAAAAATCATACCCGTGACACTGTTGCGAAACGACCTCGTCGCACTGGTAGAGACGGCTTCCAGACCCCCTGGTATATGACTGCGAATCTCCTGAATGAGTTGGTCGCAATGAGCGAGCCAAATCGGAAAGTTCAGTTCTTGCCCGGTGTTCGTTGAAATGGAGTAGCGAACCTGATTTAAAAGCGTCCTTCGTTTTAGAGATTCTAAATCTTGCCACTTGCAGAAGGGGCGTTTGAAGAGCGAAATCGCCGTAATGCCCTCATCGGTTGTGATCACAGACCAGGTAATAAAGCCGTAGAAAGGCGTCAATATACATCCGATAACGCAGACTACCAGCGGAACCAGTTTGGCAAACCAGGGCAAAGCATTGAAATAGCCGCAGGAATAGCCTATGAGTGGGAAAATTGCGCAGAATAAAACGGCAATAGCTTCAGCAGTGATGCGTATCGCCACCACTGGCTTCAGTTTGTAAACTGTTCTCATCTGTTGCATAAGCGAAGAATCCGAACCATAATAGCCTAATCAGGTTGCCCATCATAGGACATTACATGGCCGATTCAAAACAGGTAATGAGACAAGAAATGATGGTCCTCATGCTGATACCAGCTGCGGTGATCCTTCTGGGTTATGTAGCGGTCTGGTCAAAAGCTGTTACTCTGAGAATCATGAGTCAAATTATCTATTACAGCGGCAACCCAGTGGCTGCGCAGCCGTGGGCTGAGAGAGCTGTAGAAATGAACGCAGCCAATAAAAACACTCAGATGACGGAAACACTCTGGTGTGTGTGGAATCTCTCTGAGATATATCGCGTTCAACGTAAGTATTCTCAAGCTTTGCCGGGCTATCAACTCATTGATCAGTACAACAAAAAACGCGGTAAGCAAATGAGTTTCATGCCATTCCAGACGGAATCACGCATCAGTGAATGTCTGCATGCTCTCGGAAGAGAGAAAGAAGCGGCAGCATTAGACGCAACTTTGAAAAAGTAGATTTAACCCCTCCTTAATCGAGCATTTGGCACCATGGCCCTGTGGGTGTGGATCGTTAAACTAGGTTGGAGTACATTGTGCGCAAAAGAAAGAGTACCTGGTTGTCCAGGCTTTTCGTCAACGCATTTTTCTGGGTAGTGGGCAGGATATTCGAGCCAATTCCAGTGCTCGGGGCTCTTGTAGACGTCGTCTCTTACGCGATTTAGACAGACGCACCAGTCAGAGTAAAAGGGAAGGCAGCGATGCTTTCCCTTTTACTTTTAAATATTTGCTGTGTACTTTTAGTGGTATCAACGATATGT
The DNA here is from genome assembly GCA_903970355.1 of Actinomycetota bacterium. GTDB lineage: Bacteria > Cyanobacteriota > Vampirovibrionia > Obscuribacterales > Obscuribacteraceae > CAJCIF01. The sequence continues at coordinate 2,094 of CAJCIF010000223.1, read as the reverse complement.
TTGTGGCTTTTTGTTGGCGGTCACCGAGAGAAATTGTGCGGACAAAGCGTGCCTCTTGAATGAGAACTGCTAAGAAGATCTTGAAAAAAGGTGGGTCTATATTGGCAAGGTTACTCCAGTCCGCCGTGCAAAACGGCAACTGTGCTACTTGAAACGAAGTCAAGTGTATTGCTAGGTTTATAGAATCTTCTTCATTCACCTTTCCTGCACAGGAAAATCTTTCCGCACAAACAAAACAAGTTCATCACGCAATTCCAAATTAAAAACCTTAGCGGCCGGTGGCTGACTAGGGGTATTTCATCACCTTCAAAAACAATTTTTATGCTTCAACAAATTCTCTATTTTGAAACTGGACCCATCGGTGAAGACCGTTCAGAACTCCTTGCGAGTAACGGTTTTCAGAACATCTGGATCAAACGTTTGATCAAGCAGGATCCGACCAAACCCAGATTGAAAATTCTCAAGGGTGAAGGCAGCTTTGAAAAGATCAATCTGCGTAACCACCCGATTGCTTTTGTCCCAGCAAAATATCTAGACGTCGTGCCCCAGCTTGTTCGATTTGGTCTCACTGTTATAGGAACTGATTGCATTGAGGGAAGTAGCAATGACCTGTGCCAGCTATTTCTCACTCTTGGGGCAACAGCCACATTATCGCCGGCGGCTTTCAACCAGTTCGTCAGGCACGATTTATTGGGACTGTATCTCAACGTCATGGCCCGCCGTAGTCCGGTGCTTGTAATTGAATCCGATCTGGATCGCGGTGAGTTTCTGAACAACATCTTGCAGGCCAATGACTTTCAAACGCTCTGGCTGCAATACATCGAATCTATTGATCAGAAAGTGATACATGGATATGATTTTGGTGGCAGCGAGGTGCGAGTCGAATTGGCGAATTATCCGCTTGCGATCATTGGGCACCATACCGGCTACTCCTCTGGAGCCGATTTTATACATTTCCTCAAGCAATATGGACTAGCATCTGTCGGCATCTTTAATACCACTATTGAATTTATGGATGTGCAGAGCGCTGGATCTCTCTATGCCATAAAGCCAACTGATTTTCCAATATTTGTCAGTGAAGATCTACTTTTATATGTCGCGCACGAAATTAGAAGGGAGTTCGAGTCGCAAACAATCTTTCAACAATAAAACTCTGCAATATGAACAAACAACCAGAAATCATCGTTTTGGAAGGATGTCGCTCCTATGCCAATTGGATGAAGTATCGCCTCGAAGTGCACGGATTTCAGGCGATTGTTGGAAAAGGCATTATCAAAATATCGCCTGACGGATTCGCACCTCAAGCCTACTTGCTTGAGAAGAAGAGGAAATTCGTCCTATTCGATCCAACCAAAATAAAAATAGCGTTCGTCGGACATGATCTTTTGCAGAAATCTCTTTCGCGTGGGCTCATATTGAATTGGCTTAAATTGCTTGGCGTTAAGTGCATCTGCATTACTGTTTGCCGACCTCTAGAACTGGATGGTCATTATTATCATCCGGATCAAGAACGCCTTGAACTTATATCGTTTGAAGATTATTTGCGGAGTGATTTAAAACGCGAGCTCAAAAATCACAAATTGCTCATTGCCACCACCAGTGATGAGTATTTTTATAACAACTCAAATTAGGCAATATGGAAAAGATAAACAAGTTTTGGAAAGCCAATGCGCTATTGCCTTTCTTTTTTGGTGTGGTCGGGTCTGAAGAATTGGGTGGCTTTAGGGTTAAGCTAGAGGCTGCCGATATTTCAGGAGTGTGTCTCAGGATCGAAACTAGAAATCGCCTCGTCAATGGGGAACGGTTGTTGTTTTATACCTATCGAAGCCAAATGGGAGATTTCTTGTTTTCGGCTCGGATGGGGCGAGAATTCGAAAAGGTCATGAAAATTTTGCACGCCGGCGAAGCTATACGCGTCTTCAGCCAGGGGTTGGAACAAGAGCAGACACATGGTTGGGTTCAGGTAGTATCTTCTCAATTCGAATTTCTCGGCCTGGTACCTCCGTCTAACTTGAATCAGAATGAAAGCATTGCCACAGCCCTGGACTTGATACCAACAGCAGATCGGAAGAGCACACGTCTGACTCCAGTCAC
>CAJCIF010000222.1 GCA_903970355.1 Actinomycetota bacterium | reverse complement strand
GAGCTGCGCTTATAAAACTGCCTGTGATGATTGATGCCAAAAGCAATGGCACTAACCAGTACATTGCGGAGGAATTGAGTCGCAAGGCGATTTGGTTTGCGAGCAATATCAACAGCATGACACCGGCAATAGTGACTACATTAACAATCCAGGTTGAGCCGAATAGGAGGGACAGTGAGGCCATTGAGCGCACTTCCAGCAACATGAAGGCAGCTCCCAAGAAAAACATTTGCCAATTGGCCACGCTTAGGAAACCTTGTTTGAGTTGGCTCGCCACGAGAAAGCCGCTTAACAGGATGACCAGGCTAACAGGAAGCATATAAATGAGCGGTAATTCTCTTTTCGGCATGTAGAGGAATGGTACATCGTCGGTGCTCACTTCAATGTTAGGATTGAGAGTCACCTGTTTCAGCGGTACCCCGTCGTTGAATGTTACGGATGTTTGGCCTTTTAGCAGAGGTCCAGCGAAAAATCGTGCTGTCTTGTAATCTTCATAGCCGTTATTTACGCCTGTTCCCAGGAAAACAAATGCGAATGGCAACATCCCCGTTGCTTGAGTTAGAGCTTTTGCATGCTTGTCCCAGAGCCAATCTTTGTTCCAGACAAATTCCAGGCAGATAAGACCGCGATTGGTTAGCAGCTTGGACGCTTCTTCTAGAGCTTCCTGTGTGAAGACATAATTGTCCATTCTGAGCGATGACATGCACGAGAAGGCAGCATGACTATCTAAAGTCGCAAATAAGATTAGATCATACTTTTCTTTTGCAGTCTCAAGAAAAGTACGCGCATCCATTATGTGCACATGTACCTTTGGGTTGGAATATGGTTTTTCGTTATGCAATTCTTTTCCCAGTTGAAGGATAGCTGGGTCAATTTCTACGGCATCTATGTAGCTTGCGCCGGCTCTTATAGCTGCTGCTACATCCGAACCATTGCCACTACCGAGTATCAGGACGCGCTCAGGCGGTTTGTCTTTGAAGAGTGCATATGATCTTCCAAAATACTCTTTCATTGATTTCTGCACGCGCGGAGGAAATTTAGCGAGATTCTCAGGTGAGCAATCGAAGAGATCTTGAAAGACATCGTAATTGACCTGCAGGTCATAACCCCACACCTGTCCAGCGCATTCAAGCCCAGGCGGGATACGTCCCGTAATGACATCAACCCGGTAATAGGGCGACCATATTGTCTTCAAATAATCGGGAGAACAACGCATAGCCACTATGTGAGGGGCCAGTACAGTTGCATATAGGATTGCTACAAGACAAAGAGCCATCGAAGCTGGTCTTCTATCAAGCACAAGGTAAAGTAAACCGGCAACTAACATCCAAATGGCCGGACCCGTGCACCAAAAGCTCAGCAATGCAAACAGTATGGTGCCAAGCAATCCACCTAGAACGTTAACTGAGTATGCGGAAAGCGGTTTCATCTTTTGAAACAGCAAAGCCGTTTTCTGGCCTAGGCCGACGAAAATCGACGCCGAGAAAAAAAAGATACCGAGCATGATGAGCAAGTTTTTGAGAGACTCAAACAACATTTGAGCCTCTGAACCAGCCTTGACGGGATTGACGCCGAACATCACATAATCGAAGGCATTGGCGAATGTCAGAAAAGTTAATTGAAAGGGGAAGGCAAGAATGAGCAACCCGGAGAATAAAAGAAACAAGAGTGATGACCATCGGAAATAATTCCTTTTATGGTCGACCCAGAGAAAGCCTAACCCAAGTCCCAAAAACGCTGACATGAGGGGTAGATTTTTGAAATATTGAAATACGCGAATCTCAGTTGAGAGCCAGCGAATGATGACAAGTTCGCAGAATATGGACAGAAGGCTAACGAGGAGCAACTCCAGCCAAGGATTTTTAAAAACTGCTGTGTTGTCTATCTTGTCGCCGTTCACAGTTCCAACTTTGTTGACCAAAAACCAAAGTATAGATCGGTATCCCTATTAACAACTTATGTAACACAGCGAATGCCAGTTTTCTATACACGTTTTCGCTGATGTTCGTGAGTCAAGAGCTAATAAGTTAATAGGTGATCCCTAGTGGAATGAATTCAAAGCCCTGCATCTCTCGTCCACATAAACGTATCCACTAAGTAATGATGCGCCGATACGGTTGAGAGACAAGCTCCTGCAAACTGCGGCCAGAAGTTGTTGCCGAGCGTGAAGACATGCGTTTGAATGAAGTCTCCCAGTAAATAGAGGGCGAAGCAAAAGACAACAAATGAAGCACTTGCGGGTATCAATCGCAGAAACTTTGTTTGCAGTGTGTTGGACGAAAGTTGCTTATCTTCGAACTGCCAGGTAATGGCAAGGTATTGCACGGCATGGAATATCGTTATCACTATAAAACCGCTGAAGTAATTTGCAATCGATAAGAATCCGTACCAATGAATGCCGAAGTAGACCAACAAAGTTATGAATGCACTGCAGTCATAAGACATTCCATTCTTGCTGCATCTATTGAATTTTAAAATTTCGCAGGCGACCCCAAGCACTAAGGCGATGAAGGTAAGAATCCACAGCAGGGTGAGTACAGGCGCAGGAAACCCTACAGGAATAATGGCATCTGATGGTTTACCGTTCCAGAAGATAAAGAGCATGTTCCATCGCCCTAATATGAATAGCGGCATCGCACCATGAAAGGCCCAGAATGTGAGTTTGCGCTCTAGAGTCGTTTCTCCCTGAGGGCGTGTGAAATAGCGACTCACTCCCCAGACTTGACGGAGGTAGTGATACGACTGCCACACATTTACGGCGGTCATCACGTACAA
>CAJCIF010000221.1 GCA_903970355.1 Actinomycetota bacterium | reverse complement strand
CCAGTTATACCGACAAAATTAGTTAGGAACAAAAGCCCCGCTCCACGAGCCACTTCAAAAGATGCTGCCGCCATCCCTACACCCACCAGACTAAGTGGTGGCACAAGTGCTACTGATATAGCCACACCTGCCAATGATGCGGATAGATCTTGCTTCGTTTGGCAATAAGCTCCTGTAGCACCGGCTACGCAGGCAACAGCGAGGTCTAATAGAGTAGGACGGGTTCTAGCAAGCATTTCGCTTGTTAAATCAATTGAGTGGAGTGCTATTGCGACAAAATAGCCAAGAAATATCACAAGCAATATCCCGGACACCAATGTGTTGATCGATCTCTTGAGCAAGCCGCTGTCAGCGATCAGACTGCCATATGCCAGGGCCATTAGTGGACGCATGAGTGGCGCAATCAACATTGCACCAATAATTACAGTAGCGCTATTTTCAAATAATCCTAAATCGGCAATGAGGGTTGCTGCAGCAAGCAGCACGAAAAATTCCTGCGTTGGTTTTCCAAGTTGCTCCATGCGGGCATGCAACTCGGATTTACTTGGCATATCGCCACTGGAAATAACGGATTCACTCTTAACCATAAGGCTTCAAATTTTACGAGTTTCGTTGTCTTGACATCTGAATTTATCCGTATGCAGGGTTTTCGGGCGCTTAACTTCTTTCATTTGTTGGTAAAGTGAGAAATGAATCATCTATTTGAGGTTGGACAAACAATGGGAAATTCTTGCAACTATGCAGCCGGTTTGGAAGGTGTAACCGTTGCCGAAACTCTTTTATCTGATGTCGATGGCGAAAACGGCATCCTCATCGTTGGTGGTTACAATATCGAAGATATAGCGTTCGATAGAAGTTTTGAAGATATCTGCTGGCTCCTCTGGACAGGCAAATTTCCTTCCAAGAAAGAAAGCACCGCTATAAAAGCTGAATTTGGTGCAGCACGCGTCAAAGCTTTTCAAGATATTCAAGCATTCAAAATTCAACGCCACTTTCAGGACGGCATGGATTATTTGAGAGCCGCAATGAGCCAATTGATTGGCACCACATCTGATGGCACAGAAGAATTGACATATATTACCGCTGCCATGTCCGTTGCAGCTTCATCTTGGGCTCGTCTTCAAGCAGGTCATACACCTATAAAGCCGGATCCGGATCTTTCCCATGCTACAGATTATCTGCGCATGCTAACCGGAGAGACTGCGTCTCCCAGCGAAGCAACCGCCTTGAATACTTATCTCGTCACTGTTTCCGATCACGGTATGAATGCATCTACATTCTCAGCAAGAGTAGTGGCATCAACCGGTTCCGATAACGTTTCATCAGTTGTTGCTGCAATTGGCGCCTTAAAAGGACCCTTGCACGGTGGTGCACCTGGACCAGTACTGGAGATGTTTGATGGCATCGGCGAAGAGAGCAACGCACGCAAGTGGTTGGAAAATGAAATGAAGAGCCATCGCCGTATTATGGGAATGGGACACCGTGTTTATCGTGTTCGCGATCCGCGCGCTGCCGTTTTCGAAAAAGCGGTGCGCTTATTGGAAAAAGCAGGCGTCAAAGAATCTCGCTTGAAATTTGCCAGAACGATTGAAACTGTTGCTGAACAAGTTCTTGCTGAACATTATCCGGAACGCAAACTGCGCGCCAATGTTGAATTCTATACAGCAGTACTTCTCGATGCTCTTGGTTTGCCGAGAAAGACGTTTACACCAACATTTGCTGTTGGACGTGTTGCTGGTTGGTGTGCTCACATCGTTGAACAACGCAAAACCGGCAAGTTGATTCGCCCGGCATCAAGATATGTCGGCGAAAGATTAGTGGCTAAGTCGTAGTTACTTGTCTTTAGGCAAGGCGTCGTTCATACCGAAATTGGTGAGAGCGTTCATCATTTCGCTTTTGCCAGTCGTTATCAAAATATCGCGCTCGTCATTAGTCATCTTGAGCCCTTTCGGGTAATCGAACTCGTGCGGCGATACTTTTATAGTCTTTATCCCATTGAGGACTAGTACACGAATACTTCTTCTGGATGCATTTAGTGCTCTTTGAGAATTAAGCCATAACGTCTCACCCTTCATATAAGATTCGCCGGAAGATTCATTGTACGCAAGTGGCAGCCCATCTACTTGGGGTAGTCGAAACAGCCTAATCAGAATGGCATTTACCTCGGTAGGCGTTTTACTTTTTAGGACAACATAATTCGCTTTCGTTTCAGTGACCCTAGCATAGCCTTTGAGAACTGTGACCGGAACACCATAAGGATTTTCGGTCGTGGTTTTCTTGTCGTATTGAAGAACCGCAGGTGGCTTTCCATCTAACATTCCTATGCTCTTTGTTTTCCATTTTTTCAGGGAATATTCCATACCGATTTTTGCGGCTGGACGCGATATAACCACGTGCCAATCGGGTGCTTTCGCCACTAATTCAGTGCCATTGTTGAGTAAATAGACCTTAACGGCGTTATCAGAAACAATAGCCTTTACTTCACCGAGGGCACGGTGGTTGAACAAAAACCAACCGGCTTTTGTCGTTTCTTCCGCATAGCAGTGCTGTCCCATCAGGAAAGTGATGCATATACTTGCGGCTATAAACAACTTTTTCAATTGATTTTCTGTTTAGCAAACGTTTGGTCTCTTTCTTACGTTATAGCAGTTGATGTTGATCTTGATGCTAAGAGTGTCCGAGCGGGCGGCTAAAGCCGCCCCTACGCCGCCCCTACACTAGATTTGCACTAAGTTCGTGCACTTCGAAATCCTTGCCACAAATCAGCTCGCCGTCGTATCCGGACGATCGGCAATCAGCGATCATTGCCTCATCTGAATCCAGTCCGGTGTAGTGGAAGAAAATGACTTTCTTTACATTCGCTTCTTTGGCGATTTCACCCACAATTTTGGGGTGAAGGTGCCCATAGTTAACCGGATTTTTGAGATCGCCGATGCGGGCAGATGCTTCGCAGATGAAGACATCAGCGTCACGGCATATTTCACGAATGCCACTACATTCACCGGTATCGCCGGAATAGGCAAACACTCCATCCGGAGTTTCCAAACGAAACGAAATAGCATCCGTCTTGCCGAAGCCGTGGTAAACCTTAACGGCAGTAAGCGTACCGCTGCCGATTTTGATCGACGGATTAGCATCAGGCATTGCATGAAACTTCAGTTTTGGCCAATTGTGTCGCGACCGATCGGGATCATCTGGTGTGAAGAACTTCCAGATCGTTGGGAATTCATCCACTATCTGATTTGTGGTGTAAATGTTGATTTCGGGATTAGGCGGACCGGCCCAGCCATTCCAGCAGCATACGGACTGGACATAATGTACAAGTGCATTGTGATCGGGATGACAATGCGAAATAGCGACGTGGTGCAAATCGGCATAGTAGTATCCGGCCTTTTCTAGCCGAAAACGAACGCCTTCGCTGCAATCGAACAGTAGTTTCTCTCCATCCCACTCCACCAAAAAAGCGGGCGGAAATCTGTTGGTCACGCCTGGTAATTGGGATCCACAAGTACCGGAACCCAAAATTGTTATTTTCATCTAGATGTTCCTTGCCTATCAGTTCAAATTCTTGTGTAAAAAGGCAGAGCTGCGTGCATAAGCCAGCATGGCTGCTTCTCGGTTGTATGATGCTCGTTGATCGCAATTAAATCCGTGATCCACATCGTTGTAGACAAGTATTTGAACTTGAGGCGATTTCGCAAACGCATCACGAATTGCGATAACTGTGGATAGCGGAATATGATCGTCGTTGCCGGCAAAATGCATAATCATTGGGCACTGAACATTTTTGGCTAAGTCGAGTGAGCCCTCTATGCGTCCCCCGTAATAGCTTACAGAGGCATCAACGAGTTGTGCCGCGGCAACGCGATATGCGATGTAGCCTCCGAAGCAATATCCACATACACCAATTTTGGGAGAAGAGCTGAGAGATCTAAGCTTTTTAATTGTGTCGGCTAAATCAGACATCAGGAGTTTGTCGTCAAGCTTTCCGACAGCGCTCAAGCCCTTCTGGATGCCTTCGGCATTGTAGCCCAGGTCTAGCATAGGCTCGGCGCGCCAGAAAACATCCGGTGCCAAGACAACGAAACCATCGCTTGCATACAGATCGGCAACTTCCTTAATGTGTGAATTCACGCCGAATATTTCTTGCACGAGGAGAAGTCCAGGGCCGGAACCATTTTCTGGTTTTGCTAAATATGCGGAAAATTTTCCGCCACCAGCACTTGCTTCTATTTGGATCATTTCGCCCATGAACGTACTCCTAGATTGAGAATCAAAATTCAATAGCTGAATTTACCGAGCTGAACCTTACCGCGGAAAACCCAGTAGACAACAGCTGTATAGCTAATTACAAAAGGCATGCCAAGGAGGGCTATGACAAACATAATTCCAAGAGTTTTTTCCGAGGAAGCTGCATTATAAATGGTCAGACTGTTGGCTGGATCCAAATTTGAATAGAGCATGTTCGGAAAGAGAGCGACGCCAAGAAGAGCTGCCAGTGCTGATAGTGTCGCTACGGAAGAAAGAAAAGCGTATCCCGGTCTATTCAAGTGGAGAGCCCGAGGAATATTGGCAATTGCCAATATGTTCAACACAACGATGCTCCAGAGAAACGGCCAGTGTTCCAGATTTGCCACAGCCCTTGGTATTGTCACGAGCGTCACTACCGTTGTGAACATATAAAAGACAAGAAATATTCCGAAGCTCGTCCAGATCCACTTGTGAATTTTCTCTTGCAGGGCACCTTCAGTTTTGAGATATAGAAAAATTGATCCGTGCATTGCGGCCGCAGCAATAGCAAATAGTCCAACCAAAACTGCATAGGGGCGAAAGAGAAGGCTCAGTTTGCCGACAAATTCCTGGTTGCTGTCGAGCGGCACACCCAAGAACAAATTGCCAACTACCACTCCAAAAAGGAACGTCACGGTTACGCTCGATAAAAAGAAACAGACATCCCAAAATGTTCGCCATATTTGGTGGGTCTGTTTGCTGCGAAACTCGATCGAAACAGCACGGAAAATCAAGCCAAAAAGAGCAACCATAAAGAGGAGATAAAATCCCGAGTAGGCTGCGGCGTAAACGGTCGGAAATGAGGCGAAGAGCGCGCCAGCGAAGGTAACTAGCCAGACCTCGTTGCCGTCCCAGATTGGTCCAATTGAATTGAGAAAAACTCGTCGCTCGTCGTCACCGCGGGCAAACAAATGAAGTATGCCCACACCAAGATCGAATCCATCCAATACTCCATAGCCCGTCAATAAGACACCAAGGAGCATGAACCATATAAAGTTCAATGGCGAGTGCATTTAAAATTCCTCCTTTTCGCTTGAATCCGCAATGCCGGCCGAACCGGGAGGAGGATTCCGCCATAACTGGTCTAAAGAAGAAGGACCACGCTTCATGAGCGAGCCAACTGCAGCCAAAATGTCTTTGGCATCGTCTGGAACAGGGTGCTCTTTAACTACTTCCTTAATCGTCGGCGGTCCGAGTCGAATTTTGCTATCCATTACTTGCACCCAGACAACGAAGAGAAAGCTATAGACAACTGCAAACAAAGCCATGGAAAAAATTACGTGATCGGCTTGCACCGTCCGTGATACTGCATCATGCGTTCGGAGTAAACCGTAAACGACCCATGGTTGCCGCCCTACTTCAGCAGATACCCAGCCGGACTGATTAGCTGCATAAGCGCCCAAAACGGCAAAAACATAAATCCACAAAAGCCAACGTTGTTCAAACAAAATCCCACGCCATAAGAGAAATAAACCGAGCAACGAGGAAGCTATGAAAAACATACCGAGCGCCACCATCAAATGATAAGACTGGAAAGGAATTTGAATGGGCGGTCTATCCTCAGGAGGAAATTTATCCAGTCCGGTAACGGGTGTGGAAAAGTTTCCATGGACGAGATAGCTCAACATCCCTGGCAAAGCAACGCCGTAAACGACTTCGTTCTTCACATCCGGATAACCGAACAAATACATTTCGGTACCCGACGTTCCTGTTTTAAAATGCCCTTCAAAAGCTGCCAATTTCGCGGGCTGATTCACGGAAACTGCATCAGCTTGAAAGTGACCTGAGACAAGCATCAAACAAGATGAAACGGCTGCATATATTAGTGCGATGCGAACTGTTGCTTTTGCAAAAAGCAGGTGTTTTTCTTTGAGAATATAAAACGAAGAGATGCTGAGCACAAAGAAAGCACCTAATATTGCTGCACCTAACCAAACGTGTACGAGGCGATGCACGCTTGATGGATTGAAAACCATGGCCCAGAAATCAGTTATTTCTGCTCTGGTGAATCCCAAAGCGGTTTTGACAAGATGGTAGCCAGCGGGAGTTTGCTGCCATGAGTTAGCAATTGTGATCCATATGGATGAAAATATCGATCCTAATGACACCATGCATGTGGCAAAAAAGTGCATGCGGGCAGAAACTCGATCCCATCCGAAAACAAGCACGGCAAGAAATCCTGACTCCAGAAAAAATGCAAAGATGGCTTCGGATGCTAGAGCAGAACCAAATACGTCGCCCACAAAACGAGAATATGTTGCCCAGTTAGTGCCGAACTGGAATTCCATCACAATACCGGTGGCAACTCCAATGGCAAAATTCACGGCGAATAATCGAGTCCAGAAAAGTGCCATCGATTTGTAGAAAGGATCTCGCGTTTTAAACCAGATGCCTTCCACAATCACCATGAATATTCCAAGCCCAATGGTGAGCGGTGGAAATATGTAGTGAAACATGAGAGTAAGTGCAAATTGCAGCCTAGAAAGCAATACGACATCTAGATGCATGTTCATCCTCGCATGATTTATACGGAGACCAGTTTGGCCAGGGAAATCATACCGGCTTCCTTTGTGCCAAATACCTCTTATTAAGTAAGCGAACAGATCTTCAAGCTCTTTTAAAACGAATTACGGTGTCATACCTAGATTGGGTGGAACTGGGTTACGTGTGACTGCCGTCATCAAGAGCAGGAAAGCGGAGCACTTGAGTGCCTGCCATAAAGGAGAAGAACCAATGCTTTATACGATTATTTCTTTGCTCGTTCTGTTCTGGGTCGTAGGACTGCTGTCTCATGTAGGCGGCTCGTTCATTCATGCACTTTTGGTTATAGCCCTTGCGATCTTCGTTTTTGATCTGGTTACCGGACGTCGTGCCGCTCTCTAGGAATCCCGACCATGAATATTAGAATCCCGTGGATGCCAAGTGTGTTATTGAGCTTGCTTTTGAGTTGCATGTTCACCATCGTCCTCTTTCTCATTGCCCACCGGTAATTGAAGAGGCTGTTTAGGAGGGGAGCGGGCACAGCTCGTTCCCCGGCAATTCATTTAAAGTTTTGAGCGAAATTTCAAGCGCAATTCGATATCATCTAAAGGTTGGATTGAATTGTCTCAATGACTTAGGATTTGCCTTGAATGCTGTATGACTTTGTAATAGTTGGCGGTGGCATCATTGGTCTAGCCACAGCCAGAGAATTGCTATACCGATTTCCCCGCACAAAACTAGTCCTGATCGAAAAAGAAGGCACGCTCGCTTCTCATCAATCTAGCCACAACAGTGGCGTGATTCATTCGGGCATTTACTATAAAAAAGATTCGCTCAAGGCCAAGCTTTGTCGAGAAGGAAGAGAGGCCATCTGGGCCTATTGCAAGAAGCGCTCTATTCCATTTAAGACTGTTGGCAAGCTTATTGTGGCCCTCACCGCAGATGAAGTGCAGCGTTTAGACGATCTCTATCAACGCGGCATGGAAAATGGAGTGCCGGGCCTCATTCTTGTGGAAGGCAAGGACATAAAAGAGTACGAACCATATTGCAACGGTTTGAAGGCTATATATTCGCCAAGTACAGGAATCGTAGATTGGAAGCGCGTCTGCCTTGAATTTGCCCAAGATGCAAAACGTTCCGGTGCCGAATTGGTAACAAGCGCGGAAGTAACTTCCATTGAAAAACGTTCTGGCAGTTTTATTGTAAGTACACCAAACAATGAATATGAATCCCGCATGGTTATAACTTGTGGCGGATTGTATTCAGACCGCCTTGCCCAAATGACCAACGGGTCACCGCACCCCAAAATAATTCCGTTCAGGGGAGACTACCTGCTTCTGAAAAAGGAAAAGTGCCACCTGATCAAAGGTAACATTTATCCGGTGCCGGATCCGCGCTTGCCTTTTCTTGGTGTGCACTTCACACCCACAATGGACGGCAGAGTGTTGCTTGGTCCCAGTGTTGTGTTGGCGTTTGCAAGGGAAGGTTATGCATTCGACCAATTGAACATGGGCGAATTAATAGAGACATTGACATATCCAGGATTCGTAAAGTTGGCTCTCAAATATTGGAAAACTGGAGTCACAGAGCTTTATCGTGATGTTGTCATTGACGCCTATTTAAAAGACTTGCGGAAATATATTCCAGAAATTGAACCGGGTGATTGTTTGCCCGGACCAGCAGGAGTGAGAGCGCAAGCCGTTAGTCCTGATGGGACGATGGTTGATGATTTCCAGTTAGATTACGACGACGGCATCATGCATGTCCGCAACGCACCATCTCCTGCCGCAACATCTTCTCTTGCAATTGCAAAATACATAGCCGACGCTTTGCCCGTCAACACAAAAATGCTTCGCACATAACGGAATCATTTGATTCCGGCATACTATCATTTGTTCATTCGGAATCATCTAACTCCGGCGAACTAACGTAGGGGCATGGCACTGCCATGCCCACTATTATTTGGTGATTTCGTCCATCAACTTAACAACACGTTCATCATTGCCATCAAGCTGCAACGCCTTACTCAACGCATTGAGCGACTCATTACGCTGTCCATCCTTGTGTAGTGCGCGGCCTAAATTGTAATAAGCGTTCTCGTAATCTTCACGCTGCTTGATTGCGGTTTGATATTCATTGATGGCAGATTTGGTATCACCTGTTGCTAAAAGAGCATTGCCATAAACCACATGGAAGATTGGTTGATTGGTGTCCAGATCGATCGCCTTTTTCCCTTCAGCCAGGGCGTCTTGAGGCTTATTCAAATCCATATCTACAACACTTAAGTTCGAATGGACATATGGAAGCTTCGGATCCAGCTGTATTGCTTTTTGCAGAAAGGGTTCGGCCTTGTCTGGTTCACCGTGCAAACGTAAAGCCCAACCGTAGTCGTTTTGTTTTACAGCATCATTTGGAAATGCTTCCGCATCTTTTTTTGCTGCTTTGAGATCTGGTGAGTTTTGCGTTTCCTTACTCCAGGCACCACCACGCTTAAGTTGCTTCTCACCTGCTGAAAAGGAACTCAAACCACAAAAAAACGAAAAGCATAGCGCTGCTGACACGAATAAAGTTTTGCTTGGCATCCTTCCACCCATACCGAAATATAACGCCGTCTAGTCTAGCAGCAGGTGTAGATTAACTGATGCTTAAAAGGGACGGGTATCTACCTTGGCAACTCGTATAATATGCTCACTTAGTATTGAAAAGGCGCCATAAGTGTTGGACCATTTCGCCATCGGAAAAATCGCTCGGCAAAAGCCCGACTTTGTCATAACCTGCGGTATAGTGCTGCTTCTCCTTGTAGCTATAGTTGGCACAGAGGAGCTGAATGATCGGAAGAATGTCGCACAGACGCTGTCTTGGCCTGTATGCGATGGCCGAATTACCAGGCACACTTCCCACTTTGCCAAACCCTGGATTTTAAGCTATGAATTCAGTGTTGGTGGCAAAAAATATGTCAGTCAGCGCATTCATTTTGATGATGCAACTAACTCAACGATCTGTTTGGAAGATGACGACAAGTACAAGGTTGGCGAACCGGTGCAGGTTCATTACGATCCGAATAATCCAAATTTTGCTGTCTTGAGCACTATTCCGGCAAGAGGTGCGCCTGCTATAGATGCATATGAAAGAGCTGCATTGTTCGGACTTGCTATGGTGTTAGGCGGATGGTGGCGTCTTTACAGATATGGCAATAGAGCATTCGATCGCGGGGGCGACAAAATTAGGGATGGGAATCCAGTTTAAGCGCATAGCATTGGTAGGGGGACTTATTTTGGTCCTTTCCGTTGTGCTTTTGATTGGTGTGCTCTGGCAAACGGTCAGTATGCTTTCTAATACACCGAAGCAAGAAGTAGAGAAATTCGTTCGCCGTGTCACGAATGATTTATTGGATACCAGTTATGACAATTATCAAGCCGGCTTGGTGGCTCTCATCAATCCAGATAGTGGAGAACTAGAAGAACCTGCGATAAGCGCGCTTCGCGAGGGTGGGATCTTAGCTAAGTCCAAAGATGAAGAACAGTCAAATCTCCAGAAATTTGTTGCGGGCAAACGTAAATGCGCAGTTGAAATTCAAAACGTGAAGGTCGGGGACCTAGATCAACGAGGACTTGTCCCTGTCGATGTTGCAGGCACAGTAACTGTCAAAGCAAAAGATGTAAAAGATAACCACCCCAAGCCATTCCATTTCCATTACGAATTAGGATATAAACGCTTTCGAAATGTCCTTCTAGTAGCAGATTTCTCGGACCTATCAAAATGAAGATGGCGAAATGAGCATGCATGTATTCTCGACACCGCAAGATTTAGCGAGCGCAATTGGCAGCTGGCTTAGATCTCCGAGAACCGAAAATCAATTGATAGCCGTGGCGAAATATGCTCCTACTATACCTAGCCGCCTCCCAAATGCCGAGGTTCCCAGCGCTGCGCTTGTTACTTTGTGTGAGACTTTGTATATGGCCAGCATTGCAACGGAGGAAGGGGAGTTCGTTCGACTCGAATTGGTATATATAGATCCCGATCGGGTCGAAGAAAAGGCGGATGCTGCGTGGCAGGTGTTCGCGTTTGCGGAGCGGCTTCCTTTTACACTTCCTAACTTGATAAAACTTGCACCTGCGTCAGATCCAAGAAATTCAGCAGTTGCGGTGTTTCATGATGCCGATGGCACAGTGTTTATATGGGGTCTTATAGATCAGCGCGATCCTGCTTACAAAGTATTGCGCCGAGAAGTTAGTTCACGCCCGCATGAAGTTTGCGGAATTTTCGAAGCCACCATAGAAGGTCCTGCCAACATTTTTGTTCATAGTGGACATGAGCTTATTGGCGAACTGAATATTGGCAGTCTGCGTAAAGCGTCAAACTACATAGATATTTTTGGAACAGGACCTGTATTGGATATCTGTGAGGTCGGGATACGTTCGATAGCCTCTCGCTTGTCAGCACAGGTTCCGGACAGTCACAAGGACGCAATTTATACAGCCACAAAACATGGATTCATCTCAGCACTTTGCACCATCTTGCTTCGATTGCAAAGCTTCAGGCATGGCGGCGCTCTTTTGGTTAGACCACCACAAATCGATCATCTAAAGATACGTTATCCAATGAAGTACGATCGGTTAACCAAAACACTAGCACAAAGCTCTCTGCAACGAGCGCTACAACTTTCAGAAACGACTGATCCTGCTCATGAAAAAAACGGCACCAATTTGGTTGAATACGAAGAAGTTTTGGATTCTGCGATATGGTTTGTGGCTGTTCTCAGTCGAGTAGACGGTTTAGTAGTAATGGACCAAGAATTAGGAGTTGAAGGCTTCGGAGGAATCATCAGATGCCAAACGATACCTCCACGCGATGCCATATTCAGATCGCAACAAGCCGAGGTGCATGAGGAAGGTCTCGAAGTAATTGAATATGATCACCTTGGCACCCGTCACCAATCTATGATGCGCTATTGCTTTGAACATCCCGGAACCGTTGGTTTCGTCATATCCGAAGATGGAGACGCGCGTGCCATGAGCTTCTTAGAAGGTCGATTGATAGTCTGGGAAAATATCAAGTTGCTAAATGTATGTTAGCGAAGACCGCCTAATTCAATCCATTTGCTTCTAATTTGCGAAGGTTGCGTTCTTCTTCTGAAGCGCTCTTTTCATCACCAAGTTGACGCAATGTCTTTATGTACTTTTCATCGCATGTTTTATATTCATTGAAGTTCGCAGGAAGACTGGTTGAGAGAAACAGTATCTTTTCGATGTAAAGCAACTTCATCAAATTAGCGCTCTGCTTATCACGGTGCTCTTCAAGGACAATTAGAAATGCGAGTGCCTTTCCGTGAGGGGATTGAGTCCAATCTCCAGTGGCTTTCACAGGTACAACTAGCTCTGAGTCACGAGCATCGCACAATTGATCAACAGCTTTTTGTTCTTCTGCGGAAAATGGCAGTCCATCTTTATCTACCAGGGCACCATAGGAAGCCCTTTCTGCTAACGATTCGAATTTCTTGGCTTCATCCTGCTTTTTTTGATCTTCAAGCGCAAGCTCTATTCCAACTAGCAATCTATATCTCAGCGCTAACGCCCCAATCTGGCCAGGGTGTTTGCTCTCTTCGACTTGAACTTTAGCCAATGCTTTCTTGTAGAGTTTTTCTCTTTTGGCAGGAAGCTTCGCTTTCTCGCCTTTCTTGTATAAAGATTGGATCTCTGCCAAATCTGCCCTTGAATCTCTGGCGCAAATAGTGGTCAGAAGAACAAGCTGAATAAGCGTTGTAATTGATAAGCGAAGCAATTTCATAAGCAATCTCCGCAACTGATCAAGATTACATTGTATATAAGCGATCTTATCTAAGGAAGGGAGGTTTTGAGCGCCATTCCAAATCACTACACATCCTCCGATTAGCGTTACTGTATTCCAAATTTACGGCAACCGGTTTCTTCCAAAGACAGTGTTTTAAGCCTGGCGCCAAACTCAGTAGATCTATTACCGGCTGACAAACTTGGGGGCCGGCATCCTCTAAATTTTTATGGGCAGATTCAATTGCAGTGCTACTGGAGAGAGGATCACAGAGTACCTTTCGATCCC
>CAJCIF010000220.1 GCA_903970355.1 Actinomycetota bacterium | reverse complement strand
CGCCAATGCTTGACGAATAGATTTTTTAGATAGCAATGTGGTATCATCGCCGGTGCTTAAAGAATTCAGGCTATCATTACTCCAGTTCTCGATTATTCGACGAGTTCGACTTAAATCGACACTGGATAGTGTTTTTATGTTCTTGTTGAGGAAATCAACAAAATCCTCCCGTGTGAGAACATCGGTATCTCCAGCAGCTTTTCCGGCATGTGCGAAACGATAAACCTTATCGAAGAGGCCACCTTGCAAATCTTCCCCTTCTTGTATTGCCCTTCGCTGTGGCTCATAGAGATCCATGCTGGCATTGAGATCGTCTCTGCCTAGCCCGGCTACTTCTGTTGCGGAATGGAACCATCCACCGCCTTCTTTCTTCGTGTTTGGATTACGCGATTTGATTGTCTCCACATCCGCCTGCAACTCTTGACCGAGTGCTGCTTTGAGTGGATCTTTACTGGTAGCAAGTTTGTCTAGTTGGCTAGGAGAAAGTCTGGAATAAATGCTCTGATTGGACATATGCTCGTACCCAAATGCGACAGCCAGTTCTGGCAACCAGCCATTCTTCTTGCATTGCGCAGTTAAATCTGTGACGTATTGTTGAACTGCTTTTGCATCATGCGTTTTTTTAAATTGGCTATAGCTGGAAATCAATGCGTGGTAGGCAACTTCCGGATCAGGTTCCATGTGTCTTTCAGTAGCGGTTAAGTGGTATCGAATACTGCTTGTCACATCTGCTTCAGCTTTAGCAAGCGATTCAGGTTGTTGGGTTGCAGAATTCCTGTGATGTTTATGACCCGGATTATCTACCATGACGGTGTCCCCCTAGAGTAGACGAGTGTTTATATACCCGACCGGGTAGCGGGTTAAGCTAGAGTAGCCGATTGCGCTTGACAACGCAAGGGTTCTTATGCTGGAAATACGAACACAAAAATGACAATTAGTCTTCGATGATTGGTGGTCTTTCGGCTGCTGGTGGTCGCTTAAGCAGTTTGGCGGATACAGAGGCTGAAGAAGGCTGTAGTACTTTCTTCAGGTAATTCTTGTCCGTCTGACCGTTTCTAGGAACGGAGCCCGTCAGCTTATACAAATGCGTGGCAGCAAGAAGAGCATGATCTTCGTCTCCCATGCTTTTGCCGAGAGGGCTCGTCCAGCCATGAGCGTACAGACCCTTTTCCGGTCCCTTTTCGTCGCGCATTACGATGAGCCATTCCTTGATCAGCTTGTTAAAGAGCGCCGGGTCACGCTTTTCACCCGCCTTATATTTTTGTTCGAGGGCCTGCGCGTAGATGGCATGCAGGTCGGCATTATCGTCGTCTTTCTTCAAAGCCTGCTCGATTACTCTTAGAGCACCCTGGTAGTTGCCGTAGTGCATGGCATATTCGGCTTGGAAGAGGAGTGCATCCTCGGAAGAATGAGCACCGCCCAAAATGTCCATGTTCGTGACGGGCTTATAGCCTTCCACCATTTGCCCTTCCGGTTCACCGGTGTAGGGATTACGGCGTGTTTCCTCACCAAACTCGACTTGTGCCGAGGATGGCTGAGTCATGAAGATGAAGCCACAGCCCAAAATTGCTGTGGATAACTTCAGAAAGGCTCGAACATTCATGTGAGGACTACCGCTTCCTAGGACAGTTGCCAGTTAAATGTAAGGGTTTTCTCCGAAATTAGAAATTACCCCAAATTAAGAAGCACCAATAGTTGTGGAATTTTCGGTTAAAAATAGATGGATTTTAGATGGCGGACGTGGTGTCCATCGATTCGAGTAACCTTAGCCTGGATCTGGCTAATAAATGGTTGCGGGGGACAGATTTGAACTGTCGACCTTTGGGTTATGAGCCCAACGAGCTACCGGACTGCTCCACCCCGCGTCATTTTAGAGACGGGCACCTAGCTTCAGTACAGATCCGATTGATGAGGAACCATACCGCCGCCGTTTGAATGTTAACATAAATCGCCGATCGGACTGGTTGCCTTAACTGAGTTATTAACATTCATCCGAGCCTCATTTCTTTTGCTTGAGATTTAAATGCGCGCTGTTTTACAACGAGTTACTAGTGCCTCTGTCACCATCGACGGTAATATCGTTTCCTCTCTTAATGGCAATAAATCAGGTCTTCTTGTGCTCCTTGGTGTTGCTGAAGGCGATACAGAAACGGAAAGCCAGTACCTCGCAAAGAAAACCGCCGAGTTGCGAATATTTGAAGATGAGCAAGGCAAAATGAATCGTTCTGTAACTGAAGTAGGCGGATCAATACTTGTTGTCTCTCAATTTACATTGCTTGCTGATTGGCGCAGCGGAAGGCGTCCCGGTTTTAGCGGTGCAGCAAAACCAGAGGAAGGGCGGCGTCTTTATGAACATTATGTCGAGACTTTGAAAGGTTTTTCTTTACCTGTATCAACAGGTGAATTCGGCGCAGATATGAAAGTTGCGCTTGTTAATGATGGTCCTGTCACGCTCATACTGGATACAAAAGAGAAATAGCTTCGCTCTGTTCGTAAATAGATCTCTAAATCGATTTCTAGATCGATTTAGATTGCTGAATTGCAGCTTCTTCAGCGAGAAGCTGTCTTACTGAGCCTCTCAGCACTTTTTGCACAACGTCAATTGGATCGTCTGCGGATACGACTTTGAAATTGTATTCTTCCATCATGTGTTCGTACTCGAACAATATTTGTGATTGATAAAGCTTGAACGACTGATAAAGGTCGGTAGACATGCCGATATCTCTGCCGGATTCATAGAAGTCCAGACCACCGCGGGTAGTGATGATTCGTCTCAACAGTGGTTCGAGCGGCATCTTCAGATAGAAGATCATATCCGGGTCTACTGCGAACCCATAAAGTTTGCGCACCCAAGAAGGATCAGCACCGCGGACGACATCGCGGGCGAGAGCCGTGTAGAAATAGCGGTCTGCAATTACGATCAGTCCGGCCTTTAAAGCCGGCAATATCAAACTGTTTAAACGGTCTGCCAGGTCGGTTGCATAGAGAAGGGAAAAGGTAATTGTGTTGAGCGCATTCTTTGATTTCGCTTTATCGATCACGGTGGAGATCAGTTCGGACGATTTCCATTCCGTCACGACCACACCATAGCCTTCGATAGCAAGCCAATTTTTGAGAGATTCCGCTTGCGTACTGCGACCTACGCCATCCGTTCCTTCAATGACGATGAATTTTCCAGGATAAGGATGCGCCGGTTTCTTTTTATTGTTATTGGAGTCTTGTACTTTGAGGTCTTTTGCCATTTTTGTCGCTATTTTGTCTTGAAGGTGAACCGAATATGGTGCCAGGTGGTCTTACATTACATTCCTAGCAGTTTCCCGACCTTATCACGAAAAATCATTTGTTGTTCGTGAATGGGACGTGTTGCAGGCATGGTGTGAAAATCGAACTCTGTCACCATTTTGTCGTATTCATTAATGATGACAGATTGGAACATTTGAAATGATTCGCGTGGGTCTTTAGACAAACCTATATCCATACCGGCCTCGTAAAACCCAGGCATACGGCTGTTATTTATCCGTTCCAGGGATACCTCTACAGGCACCTGAAAATAAAATGTGCCGTCCGGACGTATAGCGAATCCGTATAAATTACGCACCCATTCTTTATCTACACCGCGAGCGAAGTCGCGGGCAAATGCTGTGAAACAGTAACGATCGGCAAGAACGATCAAACCAGCTTTCAGGGCGGGGATGATAATGTTTTCCAGACGATCGGCGAAGTCTGTGGCGTGCAATATGCTAAAAGTTACTGGGATCAGGGTGTTGGAACGTTTAGCTTGCCTTATTGTTTTCGAAATAAGTTTGGATGAATTCCATTCCGTAAAAATTACGCTTTTGCCTTTGGATTCAAGCCAATTTCGTAAAAGGTCTAACTGAGTAGACTTTCCTGATCCATCTACTCCTTCTACTACGAAGAGCCTGCCAGGAAAATCGTGTTTTTGAAAAAGCCTCATTGGCGAAAGCGCCCCTCAATAGGAAAACCCGGCACCGTCTGAGCAATGCCATCGTGAATATGTACTACCGATTATTATATAGTCTCTCTCAGTGCGAGGAAACAAAAGACATGGGCAAAGACGGAATATCTGGGCGTCACGGGAGATGCAAAGAAGTTCTCCGTCGTAGCATTGCGATATCCATCATGTCGGCAATGATTGCCTGTTCTGCCATACCTGGGGCCCAGGCCGAACAGGACGCACGCGTTCTGGATCCCGCCATTCATTTGAACCTGGCAAAGCGCCTGACCGCTGTCAAAAAGTACAAAGAAGCACTCCAGGAAGTTAATAAAGCTCTAATTGAGAACCCCAACTTATACGACGCCTGGTATCAAGGAGCCATCATTTTCCAGCTTGAGGGCAGGCGAAAAGAAGCCATAGTTCACTACAAGAGGCTTTTAAACAGGCGTCCTGACTATTTAGGCGCAAGAATAAATCTAGGCAGCCTGTTCCGTCAGGAAGGACGTATTGCGGAAGCTGAGGACCAATACAGAAAGGTCATCAACGAGAATTTCAATTCGTTCGATGCGCATTTCAATCTCGCCAACTTGCTAATTGACCGCGAACGCCTGAAGGAAGCGGTAACCGAGCTGAATATTTGCCTCAAGCTTCAACCAACTAATGCTTGGGCGCACAATAATCTCGGCGTTATTTATCAACGCGGACAATACCTGGAAGAAGCTGAGGAGGAGTTCCGTAAAGCTTCCAATCTCGAACCTGCCAACGGCAGATTCGTCGAGAATCTAGAACTCGTTCGTGATGCTTTGAAAAATGGCGAGATGAAGAAAAAGCTCATGCCCGAAGAGGATATCGACCCTTCTCAGATCAAAGAGTCCTAACCCTAAATACCCTTCTCACAAATGCGGTTTTCTTACAAAAACCGCATTTGTGAGAAGGGCAGTTGTCCCAAAAACTTTTTTCAATAGGTGTCCGAATTCTAGGAAGACTTCAGTCACCTAGTTGAAGTTGAAAAAAGGACAACCATCGATCGCCAAATTTGTCAGAAAATCGCACAAAACCGAGGCCGCCAGTTGTCGTAAAAACTTTTTTCAATAGGTGTCCGAATTCTAGGAAGACTTCGGGCACCTATTTGAAGTTGAAAAAAGGACAACCAGCCGGAGGTTGATTGGTCAGATAAATTGCGAAAAGTGGCGGTTAGTTTATTTGTAAGCCGAGATCGTTCGTCAACAGAACTTCGATTTCTTGGCCGGGGCTGAGGCTTACGTTATCGCCGGTGCGGAAGATAGCAATGGCTGAGCTGCCTAGAGCTGTTGCAATGGTTGGCGCTCCCAAAGTCGCAACGTTTGCTGCAACGATTGCACCTTTGGTGGCACCAGTGGAGTTGCCACCAGTTACAGTTTTTATACTCGATTCAACTCTGGTACCAAAATTGGTGCCAGGATCAAGTTGACCTTTTGCATTTGATACGCCCTTGCGAAAGTCAAGAGCTGCATCCAGCGGTATCACTTCGCCGGTCGGAGTACAAATTTGTTCGAGCTTTAGCCCAATTTTTGCGGCCCGGCTAATAATTTTTGCCCGATTCACTTCCGCAACACGCCCGCGTACGAGACTGCCCTTTGGCAATAAAAGGCTAGCCCCCACAAACAAGTCATCACGAACGTGCGCTTCAAAAATATCGCCAGGCTTACTGGACTTTGCATCAACTCCGGTTTCAAGCACGAGTTTTAATCGGGTTTGCAAAGGCAATACGGTCGATGCGGCCTCAGCTTTTAGAGGGGTGCCTACTGACGGCTGAGAAACCACGGAATTGCTGTATTCTGCGTCGTTTGGTGTAAAGGTTTGCGGAAAATCGGGCACGTTTTTCGGTTCGATAAATTGTGTTTGATCGAAAGTGTTATCTCGAGAAGGTATGGACAGCCTTGGTTGCCCAGGTCCGACATCACTTTTTTTGGCACTCGCATCGATTGCGGATAGATATAGAACGGCGCCACAAGCACTTAATAAGGCGGCTCCAACCCTGTTTCTATCGAAGATTTTCATAACATTAGCTCACCAACGTGGTTGGTAGGAATTTTACCTTTAAAGTATGCATCCGAACCGATTCGCAATTTTCATGTTGCCGGCCTCTTCACAAGAAGGGCGCAGAATATATACTTGACTTATTACCAATCGGGCACTCCGCTAGAAAAAGAGCTTTGTTGATATATCTGCATGGTAGAAAATTACCGTCTAAGAATTTGGCGCGCTTGGTATGGATATTAAAGAGCCTGAAAAGGCGAAAGGAAACTAGATTTGAGGTAGTAGATGGACTGCAATTGCGAATCCAAACAGGACAAGACCGTTAAAGAGAAATTGCATCACGTGCATCATGATCTAGTCGATGGCGCACGCCGCATTTTGCGAAGTGCTACAGATCCTGTTTCTGCAGTGGTTAGATTCCTGCAAGAACGTCCTGAAAATGTTTCAGTACCTGGTCATGTCTTGCTCTATGTTTTGCGTGAAACTTTCCAGGAAAAGGAAATTCCTGGTCTGGTCCGCATCTTGTCTGCTCACGTCCGCGAGGTCATTCGTTCTAAGAACGATGTTATTGACATCATTAACATTCATCCTGCCGTAGAGCGGTGGGGTGATTATCTGCTTAAACAAAAGGACCGCATCAAGTTTGAAATAGCACGAGAAAGAGAGTGGTTCGCTATTAAAAACATTGTTGGCATTACAGCCATCGAACATGGCATTGAGCTACCGCTCGAAAAGATTTTGATTAAGCCACCCAAACTGGTTGTGACAGTGCGCCTCGGTCCTCTACACCCAGAACGTGTGCTTGATATAGTCTGAGTCATAACAACCCAAGTTTCTCTGACAGGAGAGCCGCCGCATGGCTCTTATGCAGCTTCAGCGTGCTACTGCATTACTCCCAAATCTCTCTAAAGCAAGTTTCCGCAAGCCTTCTTCTGCCAGTTCAGCCAGGTGCGATCCTGGTCCTGCCAGCTTGGCTGCTAATTTATACTGCGAAGACGCCTCTGGAAAACGGCGCAGCATCACGTTTGTGACAGCAAGCAGGTAATGTACTTGCGCATCACTGGCATTCTGTGCCGAAAGCGCTTTCAGCTTCGCTAACGCTTCTTCGTAATGTCCAGTTTGGAGAGCATTGAGAGCTCGCCTCATTGGGCTATCCTTCTCAATCTTAGCGGCCTTCAATCCTTCCTCTTTTTTCGCTTCTTCTTTCTTTTCGAAGGCACTTTCCGAATTTCCCGCGCCTGAATTTTCCTTTTCTTTCAGCAATCCCTCTTTGTTCGCTTCTTCCTTACTCTCACGCCCGGCTTCCCCAGTTATTTCTGCGGGCAACTTTGGGACCGTTTCGATCGGCTTATCTTCCGATGACGGTGTTGCAAGAGCATTTGTACTAGTCTGCCCAGTCGCATTGGTTTGGCCCGTCGCATTAGATTGGCCCACCGCATTGGTTTGGCCTGTCCCATTTGTCTGGTCGGCACTGGTAAGCGCGGTGCCATCCGGCTTTAGAAACTGTGTCCAGCGAGAGGGTCCTGTGTCATCCGGCCGCCCCAATCCCTGGAAGGGATTGCCACCACCTGCAGATTCCGGATGGGGCGGAAGAATTGTCGGATTATCCGGTCCGGTGGGTGGCACCACTTGTGGTGCAGAATTCGTGTCGGCATCCTGACTAAAAACAGGCGAGCAGACAACAAGTGAGCCCAGGCTTGAGATAAAAAGCAACGAAGTGATTTTGGAAAACATGGCGGCTTTCGCCTAGCGCATCTGCTGGCGCACTAATTTCGACAAAAATGGTATCTCAGCATATTTACCCAAAAATGCCCAGACCATCCCGTAAAGAAGAACCACAAAGCCGATTTTGGAGAGAATGCCCAGCGTGAGAGATAGAACACTAAACACGGCATTTGAAGCTTCAATGCCACCGCTACCAAAAAGACCCATGATTCCCTGAAATATGAGCGAGAAACTGTTGGCGGTCCAGGAAAAGAGGGTTGCGAGAATCCCAATCACAATTGCTTGCAAAAAATGGAAGCGGAAAAAATCGTCGCGAGCGCCCTTGCCATTCAGAATGATGTACAAAAGACCAACCAAGCCGAAGCTTAGATAACAAAATCCCGAAATGGCGCGCTCAACACCATCAGGTCCACGAGCATTCATGAAAGGCATTCTTTTAATCCTATTTACTTTTATCTTCGGTTGTCTTCTCGGCTCAAAAATACGGCCACGTTTGCCAAATACCGGTAAACTTTGTCTCGTAAGGGCCCCCAAGGTGTCTATATTCTACTGGGGCCAACTGTGTTAGGTCTTAATTACCAAACCTTCAGCAATTCTTGGCACAGAGGAGCCGAAATACACTGGGGGATTGGCGGTCACCTCCGTCGGGCACATCTATAGCTGTATGCAGACTGCTGACCAAATTGCCAAGTTTACGATCGAACTGCTCGCGAGCAAAGAACTGGTGCGAGTTAGTGCTGCCTTAGCGACAATTGTGCAAAACGTTTCGGAAGCGCAGTTTACGGCAGTCGTCATGTGGGATCCCGATCTGGATATGCTTTCGGACCGCTTTGTGTTCGGTCCCACTAACCGGGGCATCGATGCCTTTATTGGTTCGTTTTGCGATGAGTTCCGAGAAGAGGAAGAATCAATCTTTTTCGAATTGAAATCTACAAGTTTCAGCATAGCTGTACCGGCGGAGCTAGAGCCCCTTTACTGTTTGCAACTGAACCACGACAATCGACTCTGTGCCTGCATTCTCTTTACTGCTCAAAAGCGCGAACCGGAAGCAATTGTTGCCGATCTCAGTCAATTTCCAGCTAGCGGCGCCCTCGCTCATTCCTGGGAACTGCGCGAGTTGCAACAAGAAAATGACAGACTGAGACACAGTTATGAAGAGTTAGAAGACAAGATTGCCCTTCTTGAAGAGCAAACGCACAAATTAATCCATGACCTCACAACCAATGACTCAATGCGCACCAAACACGTCAAACGTGAAAGACTGGTCTATTCGGTCAGTAACATCGTACGAAGTTCAGTAGACATTCACAAAGTTCTAGAAACAACGGTAGAACAGATTGGCACCACATTTGGTGTCAGCCGTTGCATTCTGCTTAGAGGGGTGAGTGTTTATGAGTATGTTCGTTCGGTTCCATCCGTGAAGGACTTGTTCTTCACCGAAGACGGACTGACATTTGCCCGCACCGCTCTTAATACGACGCATCCGCAAGACTTGATTGAAACCGAGTTTATGATGCAGAAGGAATATGATCCGGAATTCCTTAAGAAGCTTGGCATGCGCTCTGGTTTAGTGGTGCCACTTATAATGCGAGAGCGCGTCCTGGGAGCATTATTCCTGCAAGATTGTACGGAGCTGCGGGCCTGGAATATTGACGATATCTCGCTGATCGGATCGCTTGCCGACCAAATTTCCGTTGCCATTGAAAATGCTGAACTTCATCAAGAGAAGGAAA
Organism: Actinomycetota bacterium; assembly: GCA_903970355.1. Classification (GTDB taxonomy): domain Bacteria; phylum Cyanobacteriota; class Vampirovibrionia; order Obscuribacterales; family Obscuribacteraceae; genus CAJCIF01. Next base: position 3,469 of record CAJCIF010000220.1, on the reverse strand, counting down.
AACAAGCGGTTACAGACGGATTAACAGGAATAGCCAACCGCCGTCACTTCAATGAAACTTTCACGCGTGAATTCGAGCGAGCCAAGCGCTACAACCAGGAACTTTCGCTTGTAGTCGTTGATCTCGATTTCCTGAAAGTGATCAACGACACTTTCGGACACCAGGTAGGCGATGAAGCGATTAAAGAAATTGCCAGGCTGGTCAAGCAGTCATCTCGTGCTGTCGATTTGCCGGCCCGTTATGGTGGAGAAGAATTCTGTCTACTCCTGCCCAACACTGATATCAAAATGGCTGAGCAGTTAGCGGAACGGTTAAGGCGATTAATAAATGATGTGCATATTGAGGGCCCGGGTCATATCTCTGCTAGTTTCGGTGTAGCAAGTTATCCTTTGCATGCTGGTGACCCCGATTTTCTTTTCCGCAAAGCAGATGAAGCCCTTTACGAAGCCAAACAAGCAGGCCGCAACATGGTAAAAGTAGCTTCTGAAATCCAAGAAGTGAAAATCGAAAAACCCGCCCGCAAAGCAAAAAACGGAACAGCTCAAGAGCAAACGAGACATAAGGCAGCAACAGTGCTAGATTCAGAGACACCAAGCGGTAAAGGTGCAGTTAAAAAGTGAATGTCATTTTCGATATGGTTTGGAGAAAGAAAATGGGAATATTTGACGATTTAGTTCAAGGCGTCACCAAAGAAGTAGGTAAGGTGCAAGCACGCTCTCAGGAAATGCTGCAGGTCTACAATCTGCAGTCCCAGATTCGTGAATTAGAACGAAAGAAAACAGGGAAATTACTGGAAATCGGCAAACTTGCCGTCGACAAATTTCACCATAACAAAGAAGTGACTGATGAAGTCGTCAAAGACAAAGTCAACGAAGTAGCAGGATTCGAGCACGAAATAGGTCTTCTGCAAACCGAGTTGGACAGCATTCGCGTCTCATCCGATCCTGATGCCCCGGCATCCAAAAAATCGGAATCGAAAGCCGGATTCAAAACCACTCCTGGTTTTGAATGTCCTGCCTGCCACGCTCCAGCTAGTCGTGACAAACAGTTTTGCCCAACCTGCGGTGCATCAATGAAACGCACTGAAGAAGCCGATGTCGTTGATGTCGAACCGAACGGTGATTCCAACAACTAACAGTTGTTAGAGGCAAACGCAATCAAGCAATAAAGAGGGGCAGTTCAGTTGAACCGCCCCTTTTAGTTTTGTTGTTTTCCGATCTAGATGCGGGAGTTCTTGCCGCAGTCTGGACAGAAGAAGAATGATGGACTGATCTTGGAGCCGCAATGCGGGCATTGTCTAAGACCATCACCTGGATCTTCGGTGGGATAACGACCGGCCATAATTTCTTTGAACTGTTTGCTTTCAGACCAGATCTTAATTTCCTTGGCCCGGAACACCGGCAGAGGATGCGACAACCACAGTTCATTCATAAGTTTATAGAGCTTATTGAGCGTGCTGTAGTCGAGATCTTCATAGTGCTCGGCTTGTTTCAGAAATTCATCGTGATTGATTTGGGCATAAACACTTCGCGTTCCGCCTGCTAGTTTCATGTTCAATCTCAAGCAAACTTCAACATCTTGAACAACCATGAGCTCAGCGCGATCGGCAGTCAATTCAGACTTCTTCGACCAATCGGCAAGCGCTACTGCCAATCCCATCGAAGCCATTTGCCCCAGTCCTAAAAACTGTTGGGCAAGGCGAACGAGCAAGATTGCGATGCTGCGATAAAGAACGTGGCCCGCTTTGATATGTCCGAGTTCGTGAGCGAGGACTGCCATCAACTCTTCTTCATCGAGAAGATCGACCAATCCGGATTGAATAACAACGAATGGTCTTTCAACTCCAAAGGTAAAAGCGTTCACGAAAGGATTGCTTGCCAGAAACAGATCTGGTTCATGCATATCGAGAATGTCGACAGCTTCTTTGAAAAGTTTGTAGATCTTAGGACACTGTTTTGGCGTTACATGAATAGCTTGACCCAAAAGCTGGATTCGCATGATTCTTTCCAAGCCCAGTTCAAGGAACTTGCGAAAGACCTTATCCAGAAGAGGAATCTTTTTCACGGATTCAAGAGCAGCGCGATCAGCGGGGTGCTCAAAAGCGCTTGATTTCAAACGAGGAAACCGTCTGCGGGTTTTTGGTTCTGCGGTGGTCATCAAGTCCTCCAAATTTTGAACTCTTAAACCGGATTCTAGCGTAGCTTCATACTCTCGTACCCGTTACCAAGCAACTTTTTTTAGCATTGGACAAGGATTTGTCAAAAGATAATGATTGCCACCTTTTAGGAGGTAACAAGAATTTCCAATCCACGACCAGCAACTATTGCCAGTCCCCCTTTTATGGCGACCGAAGAGACAGATTCAAGAGCGGGCAGTGTCGCTATGATTTTTGGAGCGGAAACGGTTGTAACATCAACCACCGCCGTTAGGTCCTTCCCTTCAAAGGAGCGACCAACCGTAACGACAGTGCGGCCTGATGCAGCAAGAGCGACACCATCGTGCGGCAAGTCTACACTTCCTAGGACTTTCAGCTCATCCTTATCATCTTTATCCTTACTCAAGATCAGTAAAAACCCTTGAGATTTTTGATCGACTGCTGTGAGGAAAATATATTCATCGCCAAAAGTAAAATCGCGCACGGCGAAATTAGGAAAATGCTTGGTACCAACTGAGTCGAGAGTTTTGCCAACGCCATAAAGTGCCAGGTCGTTCAAAGCTCCTACCAGCAGATAGCCTCCACTTGCACTAAGACGGGCCGTACCCTGGGGAACATCAAAGGTAGCTAACTGCATGAGTTTGTTTGAATAGACTTTCAACTCATCTACAACCGTTTTCCTTTTTTCTTCGCGCAATAAGTAAGCCGTTTGATTGACGGCATCAAAACACATCTGCTTGCCACTGGTTGGGTAGGATGCGGCAATAACATCAGGCTTGTCGATTTTCCGTAAGGTAATGGAATCTCTGCCGAGACAGAGTATGAAACTTCCTGCTTGGGCAACGGCTTTCAAGGCTGTATTGAGAGGAGATGTTTTTAAGAGTACCGGATTAGCCGGTTCTTCAATGTTATAAAGATTGAGATCGGCACTTGCCACCACAACCAGGTTACCCCAGGTGGCAAGCCCGGATGCCGGCAAGCGCGGAATTGAATAAGTGGTGGCAGGGCTAAGACCAGTCTTGCCCAAATTGAAGCTCATCACACCGGCCCAACCGGATGCAACAAAAACAGACTTTGGTGATGTGGCGATCCGACCCTGACCGACGTTTGGTCCTTTATTTTGCATGATGGCCACTTCCGGACGACTAAAGAGGCTCAAACCCTTCATGACTGTATAGGGAAAGAGTGAACGTCCATTTGCTGTTTCGGCGAGGAGAAGAAAATTATCGCCTTGAGCAGTAGCACAATCTATCGATTTAATTCCGGAGAGAGTTGTTGTTGACACCAATTGTGGTGCCTTGCGTAAATTGATCA
>CAJCIF010000219.1 GCA_903970355.1 Actinomycetota bacterium | reverse complement strand
GCATTCTTTTTAAGAAGGAAGTGGATAAGGCAAATCGAAGCGCTCTTTTATGATTGCAAAAGCATCCGTAACCCCCGTGAAATGAAGGCCGATCATGCCTGTCGCCTTAGCACCCTCAATATTAGCAATGCGATCATCAATAAACAAAGTTGATTTCGCCTCCATGCCGGCTGCTTCTAAACAATGCATGAAAATTTCCTTTTCCGGTTTGACATAACCTACTTTTGAAGAGAATACAGCTGTTTCAAAACGTGGAAACCAATCGCAATTAGAGAGTATGTATTCACTCATTACCAAGGGCATGTTGGAAAGAAGAGCAGTGCCTACGCCACTAGATTCAAGCATTGCGATCCACGACAACATAGTTGGATTTGGTTGCGTCCAGCTTTGATTGTCTAATAGCGTTAGTTCTTCAATTTGTTCATTAGTAAGGGAAACGCCCATTACTTGGCCGGCATTGCGGAAATACGTAAAGTTATCCATTTTTCGGTCATAGTCGAGCCGAAACTGCCAGTAGCCTTTATCGAATTGGGCCCGCTCCACTCCACAAATCGAAACCATTTTCTCAATGCAATCTTTGCGCTGCGGTTGAGAAATGACATCGCCGTAATCGAAGATAACGCTTTCTATTTTCATAAAGTGCTCGCGGGCTGCGCAGAGATTCTAACAGGAGCCCACATGATTTCAACCAATCAGGCTGCCAGCTGCATTGCCAGATGATTCATATCACTGAGAAGAACAATTTCTTTGCGAGTCGAATCGATTATTTCGACAATTTCCAAAGTCTTTGTATAGCCTTTGGCATAAGCCAATGCAGACTGAATACTCGTGAATGTCAAGGTATCGTGATCATGTATCACTTTCCAGTTTTCACAAACTTGTTGTAAATCCGCAATCATTATCTTTTACCTTTTCGGTTCTTGCACTTTCATTGTCATAGACTAGTTAGAGCCGGCTTCTGTTCCTGTCCTGGGCAGTTAATGCGAGTTTTATTTACGCATTTCTAACAGCCTGGTAATACCCAAAATCTTGCTGGAATTGCAACCAGGCTCATGTCTGGATATTGCGTCTTTTGGGGTCTAAAGAGAAGTACCGAGCATGCGGTATAAGAGAGTGAGCGTCTTTATGGGTACCTCTTTTGCGCTATATTCATGCCACCATTAATGATGGCATGGCCGGCATTCCGGCTTTGAAATTTCGAGCATACTATCGTATCGTTCTCTTGCGACCATGCCGGGTTAATATGTCTTGTTAAAAATGTTTCGAAGAATATGTTTGTATGCCTCCGCCCTCCTAGTTGCTTTTGCTCTTGTCTTGGCAATTGATGCAAAGGGCATCTGCCAGGAAAAGAAGAAGGTCCTTCCGGACGGCGATTCAACGCACTTATTTTGGCTGGATACGAATGAACGAAGCTATTTTGCGCACGTGCCGCCTGGCTTGAATCGCAGCAAAAAGGTGCCGCTTGTGCTCCTCTTTCACGGTGGGGGTGCTCAGGGCGAGGGCATGTCAAAGTTGACAAAATTCAACGATCTGGCAGACAAAAAGGGCTTTATCGCTATTTACCCAGACGGGCTTGAAAAACGGTGGAATGACGGGCGCGAAATTCCAGGGTTGATGCAATATGACGATGTTGAATTCATAAAAAGTTTGATTGACAAACTGGTCAAAAACAACAACATAGACGAAAAGCGTGTTTACGCAGTTGGTATCTCCAATGGTGGCTTGTTCGTGGAAAAACTGGCCCTCGAAATTCCAGAAAAACTGGCAGCAGCTGCCGTATTGGGAGCAGGTTTAACGGAAGAACTCTATGGTGATTATACAACCGACAAGATGACAAATCTTTTGCTCATTTTCGGTGCCAACGATCCGGTTGTGCCGTTTAGGGGAGGCAAGTTCAACGATCCGATTATGGGTGGTAAAGGGAAAGTGTACGCAGCTGCACAATGTATTTCTTTCTGGATCGGTCGAAATGACTGCGCCTCAGATGGCGATACTGAATCTCTTGAGCCGAAAGTGGCTGGCGATCAAACTCGCATTCGCAAAACAGTTTATGAGCCTAACAAGAACGGTAAAGCGGTAGAAATTCTAGTTATTGACGGCGGCGGCCACACCTGGCCCTCCGGTCCGCAGTATCTACCGGAAAAAAAGATTGGTTTGGTTACCCACCAACTTTCCAATGAAGATATTTGGGACTTCTTCCAGAACAAACACTTGTAATCAGTTTCGGTATAAAGTTTTTAGGTCTGATTTTCATGTTCGATGTTAATTGGATTTGTAATCTTGGAATAGCATTTTCAGTGGAATATTTCCTTCTAAAGTAGTTTCGCCCGCCTAAACGTTAGGGAGAGTAAGCATGCCAAAAGATCTACCTGTTGGTAACGGCAGAATTCTGATGAATTTCGACAAGGAATACCGCCTGCGCGATGTTTACTTCCCGCACGTCGGACAGGAAAATCAAACGATTGGACACGTTTCTAATTTCGGCGTCTGGGTAGACGGTGATTTTGCCTGGATGGGCGACGGCTGGAACGTACAACGTACGTATGCAAAAGAATCCCTGGTAACCAATGTTTTCTTGCATCATGAAAAACTCCAAATTGAGCTACAAGTCAATGATGTCGTCGATTATCTACATGACATTTACGTCCGCGAGATTAAAGTAACGGACCGGGCTAACAAGCAGCGCGATGTCAGGCTGTTCTTCCACCATGATTTCCATATTTCTGAAACGGAAGTAGGTGACACAGCCTATTATGATCCGCGCACCGGTGCAGTCATTCACTACAAGAAGAATCGCTGGTTCTTGATAAACGGCTCTGGCTCCTCCGGAAAGATTGGCGTTGAACATTGGGCCATAGGTAATAAAGAAGTGCCTGGTTCGGAAGGCACCTGGCGCGATGCCGAAGACGGTAATTTGGGCGGCAATGGCATTGCCCAAGGTTCGGTTGATTCAACTATTGGTATTTCGGTGCAGGTGCCCGCTTCTGGTTCGGAAACAGCTCACTACTGGATTTGCTTTGGGAAGAACCACGAAGAGGTTGTCGGTCTTGAAAAGATAATCCGTGAACACCAGCCAGATTACTTCGTGCCCCGCAACCAAAATTACTGGCGACACTGGGTTAACCCTGAACACGTCGATTTCCTCAACGTTCCCCAGAAAGTTGTGGATCTCTACAAACGCAGTCTTCTAATTATCCGCACCCAAATCGATGAAGGCGGAGCGATTATCGCCGCTAACGATCACGACATCGCTCAGTTTGCACGGGATACATACTCTTATATGTGGCCGCGTGATGGCGCGCTTGTCGCTCATGCTCTAACAAAAGCAGGCTATCGCGATATTGCCCAGAAGTTTTTCGATTTCTGCGCTGATGTGATTAAAGATGAAGGCTACCTTTTGCACAAATACAATCCGGATAAATCGCTAGCGTCAAGCTGGCACCCCTGGATTAGAAACGGCAAGTTCGATTTGCCCATTCAAGAAGATGAAACCGCTCTTGTTCTCTGGGCGCTGTGGCAAAACTTCAAAAAATTCCGCAACGTCACAAAGATGGGAGAACTTTTCGAGAAGCTTATTCGTAAAGCCGCAAACTTCCTGGTTGAATTCCGCGATCCGGAAACGAAGCTGCCACATCCATCGCATGACTTGTGGGAAGAGCGCTACGGTGTGCACCTCTTTACCGTTGCAAGCGTAATTGGTGGTTTAACAGCCGCCGCTAATTTCGCACAGGCTCTCGGAGAGTTGGAGCTGCATCGCAAGTACACAGAAGCGGTTGATGAAATTCAATCGGCGATGATCGAATACATGTGGAGCAAGAAAGATAATCGCTTCTGCCGCATGGCGACACGGACGGCTAAAGGCTACGACCTCGATATGAACATCGATGCTTCGATGTATGCAATCTTTGCCTTTGGTGGAATGCCGGCGAATGATCCGAAAGTGAAAGCGACCATGCAGGCTATCAAAGACAGACTGTGGATCAAGACGGATGTTGGTGGCGTAGCCCGCTATGAAGACGACTACTACCATCAAGTTTCACATGATCTCGCAAACGTTCCAGGCAATCCCTGGTTCATTTGCACCATGTGGCTTGCTCAGTACGAAATTGCCAGCGCCAGAAGCGAAGCCAATTTGAAAGAAGCGATCAAGATTCTGGAATGGGTGGCAGATCATGCCTTGCCTTCCGGTGCATTGGCAGAACAAGTTCATCCCTACACGAATGAACCACTATCGGTATCACCACTAACCTGGAGCCATGCCACTCTTGTTACGGTTGTACTGGAATATATCGAGAAGCGTCGTGTCCTTATGACAGAAAGCTTGATGGATCACACCATCCTGCCTGTCTAGTTCTTACGATTTCAACTTGCGCTTCATCTCGGCTTCCTTCTTCGTCGCTTCGGCGATCTTAGGATCGCCGGCAGGCAATTTCGCTTTGCGAATGGCTGCACTTTGCGAGTAATAAGCTTCCGCTTTGACGTACTGCTTTTGCCGTTCGTAAAGGCTGCCGATTACAAATGAAAGATCGGAAACGATCGAGCTGTCGCTTCCGAATGCTTGCTTTTCGATCGCTATTGCCTGTTCGAATAGCTGAATAGATTCGGCAATTTTGTTTTGATCTCTGCGCAGTGCGGCCAGACACATTAAGCTTTCTGCTATGGCGGGGCTGTTAGGGGAAAGTATACGTTTGCGCCCTTCCAGTGCAGTTTTGTAGCATTCCTCTGCCGCCTGTGTTTTGCGCGCAAACTGATAGGATTGGCCCAGGTCATTCAAAATATCAAAAGTCTCGCTGTTATCCATGCCTACCGATTCCACAGCCAAATCTTTAGCGCGAGTAAGGTAAGCAATTGCTTCTGAATATTTCTTTTGAGCCCTGGCAAGATCGCCTTTTGCGGCAAGAGTGCGGGCATAGTACACACGCTCTCTGCCTTTGTAGCTTTTTCGAATTGCTTCGGCACTATTCAAATAAGCTTGGGCCCGCGGGAAATCGTTTTGCAAGGTGGCGATTGTGCCGAGGCCATTCAAGGCTCTGGCAAAATCGGAATCAGTTACGCCTAATTTCTTTTGTCTTGCTTCAAAAACATAAGTGAAATATTGCTGTGCTTCGGCATATTTAAATTCGTGCAAGTAGATGTGGCCAAGCTCTGCGCTGCTTGAAAAAACACCCTGGGCGTCTTTTGCTTTCGTTGCCTGATCGAGGGCTTTGCGGGCCCTGGCCTCTGCTTCTCCATACTTACCGCTTTCAAAAAGTGTCTGGGCGTCGACACTCTCTTCCTTGGCTGTTTGACCGCCTTCAATGGCGGCAATAATACTATTGGTGTGTTTGCTCTGGCGGGCGGAATACATGTAACTCATGAAGGTAGCCAGCGCAATAAATGCCACTACCGCCGCAATAAAAATGTTGCGTGTTTTGTTGGACATTGGCTGCCCGATCGGACTGGGCCAATTTGAAGAGACAAAAAGCGGTGCTCTGGAAGCCAGTGTCGAAGCGGATCTGTTTTCAACGGGCGGGGCAGCCTGATCGTTAGTAGATGCCTTGACCTCGGCATTGGTAGATCCAGCATTAGTTGATGCATCGTCTTTTGAACTATCAATTGGAGCAGTCGTAAATTCATTGCTTTTTTTTGCAGTAGCACTACCGGCAGTGACCGACTCTACAACCGGCATTTTATCCGTTCCACTAATTGAAACTGAACCAGGCTGAGATGGCAGTGGTTGTGCCGGTATGCGTAATTGAGAGGCGCGTACACTTGCGGCGGGATATCGACCTACCATGTAATCAAATTCCGGCAGTTTTTCCAGATCAGGCAGAATCTCACTCATAGATTGATAACGATCGGCTGGATCTTTTGCCAGGCACTTCAAGACCACACTTTCCATTTCGGGTGTGGCGGTAAGATCCGTAGACATATCGCAAAGCTTCGGTGCTTCCTGGTTTATTTGATTGAACATCGCTTCCAGTCTGTCATTGCCACCAAAAGGTGGTTTGCCGGTTAAGGTGCGAAACATGACGCAACCAAATGAATAGATATCGGAACGCGCATCGAGAGTTTTGCCCCGGCATTGCTCAGGACTCATGTAAAGCGGGCTGCCAAACACCTCGCCCGTTTGAGTGAGATGCTCAACATTTTCGTCATCCTCGTCTTTGACGATTTTGGCAATGCCGAAATCTACTATCTTTACGAAATCGGCAGTGCCATCGTAGTCGATGAGCATGATATTGGCCGGTTTGAGATCGCGATGGATGACACCGTGTTCGTGAGCATGAGCCAACCCCATGCAGATTTGCATGAAGATGGGCAAACAGCGGCGCATAGGCATATGGTTGCCATCCGGCATCGCATCAGCAAGACTAATGCCTTCCAAAAAGTCCATAACAAGATAAGGCAAACCATCAGGTGTTATGCCGAAGTCGTAGACCGTCAAAAGATTGGGATGGTTTAAAGCGCTGCAGGCCTGGGCTTCTTGCTGGAATCTTTTGAGAGCAATGGCATTGGAAACGGCCTGCGGCAAAAGTGTTTTTATAGCAACGGTACGGTTCATAAGCAAATGCTTTGCTTTGTAGACCTTGCCCATGCCTCCTGCACCGAGCACTTCTAAAATTTGATATTTCTCTGCAATGATGTCGCCTTCCTTTTTGTCCACCACAAGTGAAGTGAGCGGACCGCCATCATTGGGACAAACAGTTATATCGCCCTGAAATGTTCCAGAGCAAACGACGCATGATTTTGTAATTTCAGTAGATTGTTCCTTTTGCAATAAATGCACCCCTAAGCCAAATATAACTCAAGAATGCATGACAAAGGAGGAGGCGTAACGAATGCTGCGCCAGTGACGACCCTCTCTACCGATTAGCTTATCTGATTCCTCCGGTCCTTCAGAACCGGCAGCATATTGAGATGGTTTGGCATTGCTCGATTGCCAGGCATTTAAAATCGGTTCTACTATTTTCCAGCCCATTTCGGCTGCATCAGCGCGTTGGAACAGTGTATTGTCACCGATCAAACTGTCATAGACGAGAGTCTCGTATCCGTTTGCTCGCGTTTTGCCAAAATAGTCTCGGTAATTGAATTCCATTTGCACGTCACCTAAACGCAATGAGGGTCCTGGCACTTTCGCACCGAACTCCATGGTGATGCCTTCTTCCGGTTGAATATTCAAAACTAAATAGTTTGCTCTCGGTGTGCAATGCTCGGACTCACGGAATAGCGTTACAGGTGCGCGCTTGAATGCAATTGCTATTTCGGAGTGTTTGCGCGAAAGACATTTGCCTGTGCGAAGGTAGAAAGGAACACCGGACCAGCGCCAGTTGTCCACGT
>CAJCIF010000218.1 GCA_903970355.1 Actinomycetota bacterium | reverse complement strand
CTGGTGCACTTGATTTATGATTTCGCCATGTGCTCCATTTAGAAGCCCCATAGTACCGCCAGTGAACATGTTCATCGCTAATGGGCTCCGCTCCAGAGCTCCCTTCGAAATTGCATTGGCACCTTTGGATGTAACATGTGCCAAACCAAATATGGTGGCATCTGATGCGATCGAATTTAGATTCGTAATTTGGGCTAAGATGTCGGCAGAACCATTGCTGATTGAAGTGAGGTCAACTTGTCCGGTTACTCTATCTCTAAATGTCTGTGCATTGAAAATGCCGCCTACAAAACGATTGGCTTCTCCAATAACCGCACCTTTCACAGGAGCACTCCACGGCTTGGCACCCAATCGCTCCATCAAATCTTGCTGAATATAACCTCTGGCGAAACCAAGTGAGGCATCTGCAGCCATGCCTCCTGCACCATCATTTGTGTGAATGTCGTTGATGCCATTCAGTACTGCTGACGCCAACCTGGCATTTCGCCCCCGCATAAAGAGCGGCAGGGTCAAGGCTAACTCGGTCACTAAATGGCCAAAGCTGTTTTTGCCACAGTCCGAATGCGGATCATTCTTAGAAGTGCAAGATTGAGAATCGGAAGATTTAGAGGGAATGACCAGATTTACAAGCGAATCGACAGCCCTTTCAATTAAACCTGGGCTGCCATCCGATTGTGCATCTGCGGGAACCGGATTGGCCCCAACGCTTGCTTCCATTTAAACACCTAGATTTCCCATATAAGGATTGTGCAAAATGGGTTAGGTCAAACTCGGGGCATTTCACCTGTTACTACGTATTTCACGCCGATTCCGAATAACCCAATTGATCCCCAAGAGGTTAATGCTTTGTTCAAAGGGGTATGTTTTTAGAGAATTGAGCCAAGACATAGGCCGGGGGAACAAAGTGTTGCAGAAGAGCATAATCTAAAAGCAATGCACCATATGCAGTGCCAAAGCAACAAAAATATATTTGGATTTCTAAAAGAGGTTGAGTACTATGGCAGGACCAGAAGATCGCATAGCAGCAGAAGCTAAGCAACTTGAGAATATCGCAAAAGCTAATATACCGGCCTTTGCGATGCAGTTACATAGCATGCCGGCATCTGAAAGAGCTTCTATAGCCAGGAAGATACAAGCCGATGCAGCAAGCGATCATTCGCTGCCACCGTTGACTTTTACTGACAGCGGAGACTTGAAGTCTGCCGATGTTGTTCAACCTAGCAAAGCAAAAACTCACTTCGAATTTAGCAATGGAAAATTAGCTTCAATGGCCGTCTCCACTCCTGATGGATCTACGTCTACCGAAATATTTGATCCTAATACCGGCAGAATGAAATCTATGGACACGAAAGGACCAAAAGGTAGTACGCACATGGACTTTGATGCCAACGGTATGCCAATTAAGCATTAGGTTATTGCTAGCGGGCTATGACCTCGTGATCTTGCCTATTTATCCATAAATACGTGCGTCGGATTCTTCGATTTACGAACACATTTGTAGGCGTGTTCCAGATGTGTCTCGGAGTCAGGGTCGTGAGGCGAAGCCGACATTAAGATCAATGTTCCTTCCCTTTCCCCAGTCAAACTTAGTGATATCTCCAACTTGCCATCAGTCAAAAAGAAAAACGCTGCAGGGGAATGCTGTTTAGTTTCTGCTCCATCTTGTTTCCAGAGTCCCCATTCTTGCCAGCGCTTTGCATCAAACTCTTTCATATACCACTTATCAACCTCGTGGATATGGGCTTTGGCAAAAAGGAGTCGTCCTTCAAAAGGACCACTCGATGTGTCTCCTCGCGCTGTAGAGTCAGGATAAATGGGCAGATCGTTTTTGCTTTTGCACCAGGCAGTAATCTCTTTTATTGTTGCCGCTTTGGTTTTAATTTCATTGTCGGTAGTTGACTCACCGCAGCCAACCAGAAGTATGCCAGTTAGCAAAATGCCGGCAACTAATATAAATGTACTGATCTGAAACTTATACATCGCTTTCATCCACTTTTTATTTTTTAGGAATGCTGCCTTCAATACCGGGAACAACCCAATTCATTTTTTCAAGTTCGCTTTTTTCTGGAACCTTGCCGGCTGGTATGCGCAACGTGCCGTCTCGATCTGATATAGGTCCTTTAAAGATAGAGATCTTACCATCAGCTACTTTATTGAAGATATCAACAGTTTGCTTTTGCACCGTATCCGGTACCGACTTTCCGAAAGAAGAAAGTTTGAGGTATCCATCTTTTAGGCCATAACGTTCATCCTGTGCTTTCCAAGTTTTGTCCATTACGGATTGCGCCACCCTCACATAATATGGTCCCCAATTCCAGAACGTGGAGACAAGCCAGCCGTTCGGAGCTTGTGATTTCATATCGCTGCCGTTCCAACTAATTGTGTGGATATTTTTACTCTCCGTTGTATGGACAACGGTAAGCGGACTATCAACGTCACCGCTAGCAACAAGATCTGAACCTTGATCAATCAAACTTCCAGTCGCTTCCGCTTCGATAGGCGGATCAGTCCAGCTGTTGATCCATACAATATGTACCTTTGCTTTTGGATTAACCGAATGCACACCGAGGGTAAAAGAGTTCAATTTTTCAAGTATCTGTGGAACAGGATGAGGTTCTACACAGCCAATATTATTGTTCTTTGTCATGCGACCGGCGACGGTACCTACAACATACGCTGCCTCGTATTGGCTTCCGAAGTAAGTTCCAACATTCGCAATCTTTTGCGGGCGAGAGCGATTACCGCAATGCATGATGATAACGTCCGGGTGTTTTGAGGCTACGCGCATGGCTGGTTCGAGATAGCCATAAGACGTTGCAAAAATTAGTTTGGTGCCCTGCGAAATCATCTTTTCCAGGACGCGTTCGACATCGGAATTCTCTGGTACCTTCTCTACATAACTCGTTTCAACTTTGCCTTTAAGAGTCTTCTCCAGATATTCACGCCCTTGATTGTGTGCCTGGTTCCAGCCGAAATCGTTGACCGGACCAACCATAATGAAACCGACTTTCAAAGGAGCGGCATTTTCGGCTTTTGATTCCGTTCCAGTAGCCAAGACAAAAATCAGCATGATCAATGCTGAGGCAAATGCTCTAATGCGGTAGTAAGCCCTTGGTTCCAACATTATTTGATTTAGAGTTGTGGTCGGGAAATAATAGTCGAAACCAAATCGTACTTGATGTAGGACCTTACCGAGGAGAAAAAACTTGAAACTAATGCCACTCTTGGCAAGGCTCTACAATATTCTTGTCGTTGTTGGAAACTACTTTCAATCGCTTTTGCTTCTCGTATTCAGGCTCTATTGGGGCTGGCAATTTCTAATAACCGGCCAGGGAAAATTTACTGGCCATGCCAAAGTGGTTGAATTTTTTACAAGTTTAAATCTGCCTTTTCCAGATTTGACGGCATGGTTTGTGAGCTGCGTTGAAATGTTCGGCGGCGTATTTTTATTGCTCGGGCTCTTCTCTCGACCCTGGGGAGTCGTTTTAACCATAAATATGTTAGTTGCCTACTTGAGTGTTGATGACGATCGCGCCAAACTTCTAAGCATCTTCAAGGATCCAACTCCTTTTTTGCAGGCCGATCCTTTCTTCTTTATGTTGACTGCGCTTCTCCTATTCGCATTTGGACCAGGCAAGATTTCCGCAGACTATTTGCTTGGACGATTCGTATTTAATAAGTACCTAAAGAAGGAAGAATAGCTTCCTCAAGACTTACTAGGCTCTTCGATGAAAGATGATGAAAAACACAATTTAGGCTCTCCAAAGCATGGGGCCTATGGTTTTGGCGTTCGAGCTCAAGTCATTGAGGTAATTGTAAGGCAAGCATTGGCTGGAGCCGAGTGGCAAAAAATCTGTGCCAAACCTATGCAAGTCAATAACATTACAGTCGAAGAGATTGAGGCAGAAGTGAGGATGCGCAGGAGTCGTGCGCCATCTCGATCTTTTATAGAAACGATCATTCAAAAACTTTTTTCCATATTTCCGTGGATGCGTAAAGACAGCAGTGATTCAAAAGCTGCTGAAGTTTCTCCACCCATATCGCCGCCTGAAAATGTGGATGAAGATGGTTATGTTAAACCGCCCCGTGCTCAAATCTTTGACGTAATTGTTCGCCAGGCTTTAGCGGGAGTTCCCTGGCGGGAAATCTGCGAAGAGCCAATGAAGGCCTTTAACATTACTCCCGAAGAAGTGGAGGAAGAAGTGAAAAGGCTTAAAGGTCCTATGCCGCCGCCACCAGAGAACAAAGATGCAAAAATTGACTTCACTCCTGGTGCAGGCAGCTATGGTCTTGGCGTTCGTGCCCAAGTCTTTGAAGTAATTGTTCGACAGGCTTTGGCCGGAGCCCCATGGCGGCAAATCTGCGCTGGCCCTATGCAAGTCAATAGCATTACTCCTGAAGAAATAGAGGAAGAGGTGGAAAAGCGCAGAGGTGGCGGCGGAACCAGTTTTGCAGCAGTTCCTAAAAAGCCTAAACCTTCCCAGGGAGAAGGTGAAATTTCGTTGCCGTTGCCACCACCTGAGAATGAGGACGAAAGTTAGTCGTTATTCTCCACCGCTAATTTCACTCAGTGCTTTTAGCACTTCGTTATTAAAGGAATCCGGTTGTTCCAGGTGTGGGAAATGTCCTGCTTCCGGAATAAACACCGCTCGTGAACCAAATGCCGATAGAGTGCTAATCGAAAAGTTCTTGATGATCTCAACACCGATACAGCCGTCTTGCTCTCCATGAATGTACAGTGTTGGCACTTCAGGATTGAGTGAAAATGCACTCTGTTCAACAAACAAAGTCCTATAGTGGTCCAAGGCACCTCGAAGACATGCTGAATCACGCAAGGCGTTTTTAGCGCGCTCAACATCTTCCGCTCGGTCATATCCATCAGCAGCCCAATCTTTCCAAAGTCGATCGACCATTGAAAAATTGTCGGCGCTAAGTAATTCTGCGGCACCTTCCAATTGAAAAAGAAAAACGTACCAGGAGCGCTTCATTTGTTCAAAAGAGAAGAAGTCTATATTGGATGGCGAAGGTGGCCAAGCTGATGTTATGACCTTGGACCAACAATCAGGCTCTTCGAAACTGGCTTTATACGCTGCAGCAGCGCCCCAATCATGTCCTATCAATACTGCCCGTTCGTCACCCCCGAACGCTTTATGCAGTGCATTAGCATCAGCACCAAGAATAGCGGAGCCAGCCGCATCGTTATGGGGTGCTTTGGTCGGAGCAAACCCGCGAAGATTTGGACATACAACGTGCCACCCGTGACTAACGAGAACGGGCATGAGATGGCGCCACGTATAGGCTGTATCCGGAAAACCATGAAGACACAGGGCAAGCGGGTCTGAGGGAGAGCCTCCCTCCAGATAGGCGATAGAAGCGCCGTTTACCTCTATTGTTTGCATTTCCACAGCGTAAACCAAAAGCATTGATCGTTCTGACAGCGGCAATGATATCACCACAGGATAAAATTAGTTTGTATAGAACGAATAATAGGCATCGTATGTGGTGGCATGAGGATGGGCATGGCAGTGCCATGCCCCTACGGTAGTATCGATACCGGACGATTTGATGCCGAACCATTTGATGCCGGACGATTTGATGCCGGACGATTTGATACCGGACCATTTGATGCCGAAAGATTTGATGCCGAACGATTTGATGTCGAACCATTTGATGCCGGACGACTGGATACAGAGCATCAGATGTCGAACCCAGCAGAAACAGATCACCAGATATCAGATACAAAAGCATCAGATGGTGATCGTTTTTTGTAACTCATTCCATACTTCTTATTTGCCAAGGAAGCTGTGGTTGCTGTAAAGTTGTGGAATCTAAATATTGGGAAATACAGCTGGAGCAGACAATGATAAATTCAATTATTAACCGTGAGTACAATCCCCGCTTCTATTGACGGGCGTTCTCGGTAGCTAGACAGTTTGATATTCGTGGGAGCCCGGTAGGGCACCAGGGTAATTGCATATTGTGTCGAGAATGCCGTCTGACTGAGTCAGACCGGGCTTCGTTTCTCACATGATTGGTTTGCAATTACCCTTTTTGTCTTTTCTCAACTCATTTGGTTCAGGAGTTTGCAATGTCTACTAATGTAGTCGAGGTGCGCAACTTGCGCAAAGAGTTCGGCAGCGCTGTCGCTGTAGACGATCTCAGTTTCGAAGTGAAACAGGGCGAGATTCTCGGTCTTCTAGGTGTTAACGGCGCCGGCAAGACCACAACTATATTTATGCTGCTGGGGCTGATTACGCCTACGCGTGGAACTATCAAAGTCTTTGATTCGGACATGCATAAGAATCGTTTCCCGGCTCTGCAGCGAATGAATTTCGCATCGGCATATCAGTTCCTTCCATACCATTTAAAGGTTTGGGAAAATCTCTTCGTTTTTTCAGAGATCTACGGAGTTAAAAACAGCAAAAAGAAGATTGACGACCTTCTCGAGTTGTTTGAGTTGACGCGCTTGCGCAATACAAAGACCGGCATGCTGTCCTCTGGAGAGCAGACCAGGCTCAATCTTTGCAAGGCGCTGATCAGCGATCCCGATTTGCTTCTGTTGGATGAACCAACAGCAAGCTTGGACCCTGATATGGCCGACAAGGCTCGCAAAATTTTACTGCAAAGACAAAAGGAATCAGGCATGACCATTCTGAACACATCGCACAATATGATCGACGTCACAGAGCTATGCGACAGAATCCTATTTATGCAACACGGAAAAGTAATTGCTTCCGGTGGTGCTGCCGACATTCTGAAGCAGTATAAGAGTGAAAGCCTGGAAGAAGTGTTTATCACAATTGCACGCTCATCAACCATGGAGGTTGTTTGACATCATGAACTTTCGAACAGTTAGAGCACTCATGATCAAATATTGGTTTGTTTGGTCAAGAAGCACGTTCCGAATGCTGGACATATTTTTCTGGCCAGTTATGGATCTTCTCGTCTGGGGATTTCTTTCGGTCTACATGCTGAAAATAAGTAACGCAGTACCCGCTGCAGTTACATTCCTCATTGGCGCAATCATTCTGTGGAACGTTCTATTTCGTGCGCAGCAAGTCATCGCCGTTTCGTATCTTGATGACTTGTGGTGCCGAAACCTCTTGAACATATTCGCAGCGCCTATAAGACCATACGAATATGTGGCATCGGCATGGTTAATGGGATTGCTTCAATCTACCGTGGTTGTCTGCGTTCTAGGCACTATTGCCGCTGCTGTCTATTCATTCAAGCTGACCGCGCTTGGGTACGGATTCATATTCCTGTATGCAAATCTAATGCTTATGGGTTGGTCGCTTGGACTATTGACGATCGGTTTAATTCTTCGCTGGGGTCCACCGGCGGAAGCTCTCGCCTGGGCTCTGCCATTTTTGATCCAGCCGGTATCGGCTGTGTTCTATCCAGTATCGGTTTTGCCGCAATGGTTGCAACCAGTGTCTATGCTTGTACCTTCATCTTATGTATTTGAAGGCATGCGAGAAGTACTGAGAACTTCGCATTTAGACTCGCACTATGGCTGGTGCGCGCTAGGATTGAATATCGTTTATATGGCTATATCAGCGGTTGCCTTTAAGCTTTGCTTTGAAGAAGCGAGGCAAAAAGGTTACTTAGCAAAATATGCTGTTTAGAACATTGCGAAGATCGATTGCTTGATGCATAGAGATTCGAAATCTGTTTCGATTGCGCCGACGCACTGTGTGCGATTAAGCCATTCATACTTCGGGTGTGAGGTTTGATAGCGAGCGGTAACCCTGCCATCTACTTCAGTTGGCATGCGTTTGTTTCGGATCTCTTCAAAACCGGTTGGACCGAAATCAATAAGGCCGTGGTGTACGCCGTCTATAACAGCTCCGTCTCCAGATTCCATAGTGAATCGAAGTTCTACAACGGCTACACCATTTGGCTTTACCAGAAGAGAGCCAGCTCCTGCTGCTGGTTTGATATGACCAATTAATTCTGGTCCGGCGAATTCACCACCAGTAATGCTGCCGTCAAACTTGAGTCCTTCCGGAGTCTCTATGGGCGGAGCAGTTTGTTCATCCATTCGAATGCGAAAGGAGAAAAGGAAGTCCATGCGAATTAGCTTGGATCTGATGCTTCGATTGTCGTCGCTCAAACGAACGGTCGTGCTTTCCGGAGAAGGACGGCTAGTGTTGGTCATTAGGTCTAGCTCCTTACGATTTCTTCTTTTCTGGTTCGGCTAGAGTTAATAAGAGCGTCAAAAGCGGCTCGGGCCTTCTTTTCTGCTAAAGGGTCAGAGAGCAGTTTATGCGAGTGATTGTATGCCATAGCGATTCCGAGCGCTCCGAATGTGAACATATCCGGGTCTAGATCTTTATCAAAATGGCCTTCTTCAATAGCAATGCTCACGGCTCGCGAAATGGTCTTCATCCAGGTCTTTTGCACACTTATGAGCATGTCTTGAATATGACCGGGACGATCGTCGTATTCCTGTGAGAGTGCCATAAAAATGCAGGATCCTTTGATGTTTATCCAATCAACATAATTGTGCAGAAGTGCTTTCAGGCGCGGTATTCCGCGGGCATTCACCAAAGCGGGCAGAACCACCAATTGGTTGAATTCATCCACAGCTTTTTGCATAACTTCAAGTTGTAGAGCCTCTTTGGACTTGAAGTGGGCGAATAATCCGCTTTTGGACATAGCAAGACTTTCGGC
>CAJCIF010000217.1 GCA_903970355.1 Actinomycetota bacterium | reverse complement strand
GAAGATGTAGAAAAGCATTGCCGAAAGCTCATTGAATGGCGCTATCGTCTCTTGCCTTATATTCAAAACTTGTTTTACGATCATTTGCACACCGGTGCGCCTTTGATGCGTCCGCTATCGTGGCATTACCCCGCCGATCGTGGAGCCGTCGAATGCGACGATCAATTTATGTTCGGCGAAAATATATTGGTTGCACCAATATTAGAGCGTGGCAAGACCGCTCGCCCCGTTTATCTGCCTGAAGGTTTATGGCATCCGATTGAAGGCGGAAAGCCTCTAGAGGGTGGGCGATTACACAATGTCAGTTGGGCACTTGATGCCATTCCGGCCTTCGTTAAGGATGGGTCGATAATCCCCCTCAGTGATGTGATGCAGTCCACGGTCGACTATGATAAAACGGCAATTACGTTCCGGTGTTATGGCACCAAATGTGATGGCATATTATATGACGACGATGGCATAAGTTTTGGCTACGAAAAGGGCGACTTCTCGAAATGGTTGCTTCATGCAGAAAATGGCAAACTCATGGCAAAACAGAGCGAAGGAAAGTTCGAAAACAAAGAGCGGCAATATAATTTGCAGTGGCAGGAACGCACAACCCCTGCGGATCTTACGCAGAAAATTTAAACTTTCGCTAGCTTCGTCGCATGTCAAGTGCGTAGAGACGTTGCTTTCCCTTGCGAACGTTGCTTCTTTCAATTACGATGCGATCAATAATTTCACCCAAATCAGCACTGAGGCAAGCCAAACCAAACTATTCGCCATTAATACGAGAGTTCAACTCGGCACAGCTATTACGCTGTGATGGTGATATCTGGTGCAAGCTCTCAATAGCCGATGAGCGTTTTTAGTTTTTGTTTCCGCGCTGGGAATCCTCCTGGTGCGTTCTTCCTGCCGATGTGCGGGACGGTCTGTGGCGACCGATACCTTTTAAGGAGGATGCCATGAATGATCGTGACTTGTGGAAGCGTTTTTCCCGTTTTGACTTGCCGCCTGACGAGTTAGAACGTATCGTTCGTGCCTTCGATCGCCAGATTTTTGACGGCGACGATGCTGAGGCCGTGGAGAACATGGAAGCCATGGGGCCAGCTGCTGTGACGGATGTTCCCGTTTCGTGGCTGAATCTGCTTCTGGCGGCGGCTCATGCTGTCGATGACCTTTCCCCTGCCGGGATTGACCTTAATTCGCCTGGTGAGGCGGCTCTTTCGGCCGAAGCTGCGGTGTTCAAAATATTCGTGGAAGCGGCCCTTGACGGAGCGTTCTCCCCCAAGCGCAGATAGCCGCAAGAAAATTCGGGACTTCCAGGCGCTGTCTGGCGGTTCTCAACTAGCGGGGCGGTTCTCAGCCCCCTTTTTTTGCCTACGGAGGCACCATATGCGGTATCACTACAAAAAGCTCAGATGAAATTAGCTATTGATCTTGCCAATCAAGGAAGTTGTGCTTTTGCCGGGGACAAGTTGTAACAGCTTAATTTGGCCACCCAAAGATTCAACCACCGGAGTTTCAAGCAATTCGCCGGCTTTATAGTCCTGTCCTTTCACGTGAAAATCCGGTTTTGCTACCTTGAGAAATTCAATGGGATTGTCTTCATCGAAGATGCTCACGTAATCTACCGCATTCAAATTCGCCAATAACTCGGCGCGATCGTCTTGCCCTACAATCGGTCTATTTTGCCCTTTTAGCTTTTGTACTGATCTATCGCTATTTAAGCCTACTACCAGCACATCCCCCAAAGTTTTTGCTTCATTGAGAATGCGAACGTGACCGATGTGCAATATGTCAAAGCAGCCGTTGGTCGTGACGATTTTCTTTCCGCTTGTCTTCAGATCACCGACAATTTTGCCAAGCTCTGAGCGCGTAATCACCTGTCCCATGCAAATTCCTATCGCAATCCATGCGAAATCAACGAAGCTATATTAACAGTTCTAATCGAAGTGAGCCAAGATGCTCCCAGCAATGTTTCGGAGCTTTTCTATCGGCGTAAGTACCAACTCATCAGGCGCATGCATTCCGCAACGGATGCAGCGTAGGCAAAGGCGCCGTGAGGAAGGAAGGGATCGCTTCCATCATATACTTCTGATATTGAGCCAAGGCAACGCTCACTGGTGAGGTGTTCCAGCAAGGATTCGAATACATCACGTACTTTTTGCAGGGTGGCTGCAGTAGCGCCATGGACGTTGATAACGGCATCACAGTAATGTCCAAGCAACCACGGTAAAGCGTTGCCATTCTGGCGGGAAAGATCGCGATGATATTGATCGGCGCGCGAGAAGCCGCAGCCGTAGCGAGGCTGGTAGCCGGGATCAGTTGTCGCAAGCGAGCGAATGCCGCACAGGGTAACGAGATTGCCTTCCACTGTCGCCAGGACCATCTTTTCTTGTTGGGCGGTCAAGGCTCGGAAAGGTAAAGAGACAGCGATGATCTGGTTGGCCCGAATGCTCCCATCTTGTCTTGCCGAATTGTTTTGAGTATCGATCGCGTCGTAAAGACAAAGTGTTTCTTCGTTCCAAAACTTGCGCATGGAATCTTTTACTAATGCAGCATGTTCCTGTATTTGGAGAGCATTGTTGATAGGAATTTGTAGTTGCTCGCCCAGATAGGTTATTGTCATTAAGAAGTTGTACCAGAGCGCATTGAGCTCAACTAATTTACCGGTGCGGGCATTGATCGGTACACCGAAATCAACCCTTGCGTCTTGCCAGGAAAACGCCTGGTCTGTGCCGCTGCAGCGAATCAATCCGTCGCGTTCGTCGACCGTAAGTCCTGGAGCAGCTCCTTTTATATAATGCCTGGCTGCCTCTACCAGTAGTGGCAAGTGTTGTGCTATAAAATCGCGTTCTCGGGCATTGCGGAAGATTTGAATGAGAACAAATGCGAACCATAAAGTAACATCGGCTGAGCCATAGAGTCCGGTTGGGGTGCCACTCTCCTGCAAATCTATAAACTGATTGGGCATGATGCCGTTTACCATTTTTCCGGCAAGATTGTTTACGACTTCCTTCACTTCATCGAAACGGCGCGTCGCAATACCGAGCCCTGGCAGGGAAAACATTGCTGCTCTTCCTGAATCGCAGAACCATGGGTAGCCCGTTATTATCGCGTTATTGACACTGGCGCTTTGGGATCGCACGAAATATGGATCGCAAGCCAATACAAGCAAATCGATTTTAGAAGAGCGTGGCAAATTGGCCTTTTCGATGAGGAGGCGCTGTTTTTTGATCGTTCTATGCATGACAGGTTTACTGTCTAAAGTTTTTATGGGGACATCAAGCGATGCGCCCACGGTGAGTGATTCACCAGCACCGAGAATGTGTGATAGTGAACCAATTAGGAAAAGATCTTCCTGAGATGGGCTGGCGTGAGATTCTTCTTCAATCCAGTGATAGTTCCACCACCACTGATTCTCATCCTGATAAATTCCGTTCGTCCATTGCAAATGCAGTTGATGATTTGAGTCGTTGAGCACTATAGAAGTGCGGTTGCCACTTTGTTCTTGCGGGAAAATTTTCCTGGCATCGCCACGAACGTTGTTGTGCAAGTAGCGGAAATCGATCAAAAATTGAATATCAATTTGAGCTGTTGTTGGTTGCGAAGGATCGGGAAACCACCAATACGACAGATAGAGATCGTTAGTGCCTGCATCCAGAGAAAGCTGTTTGACCACGTAATGGCCATCAAGCTCATACGTCCATGTTGGAGAGGGAAGATAAGTGAAAGATTCGATTAGTTTGTAGCCGGTTGGAGCGACTACTCCGCTCTCCCAAATATTGGTTGCCAGTTTATAGCTTTTGCCTTGAATTGTGATTACTTCATCAGCTCGAGAAAGTATTACGTGCCTTTGCCGTGGCGGATCGAGCGCTGCAACAAGCAGACCATGATAGCGGCGGGTATGAGCTCCGCATAAAGTTGAACTGCTGTAGCCACCCAAGCCGTTTGCAACAAACCATTCGCGTGTATCAATTTTGTCCCGCCCTGGATAACAAAGAGGGATCTCATAGTTGAGTTCGGAGAAAGATGATTTAAGCCA
>CAJCIF010000216.1 GCA_903970355.1 Actinomycetota bacterium | reverse complement strand
TGATGAGCCGTAGCAGGTTTTTGAGTATCGATAGTCCTAACAACTGCGCCCGAATCTATATTCCAGATTCTTATCGTCCCGTCTCTACTACTACTGGCCAGTTCCTTACCACCTGATCGAAAAGCGATTGAATCTATCCAGTTTGAGTGTCCTAACAAGCTACGCGTCTTTTTTCTTGAGATGACATCCCATAAATCCAGGTGTTTTTCGTCATCGCCAATGGCAAGCAGCCTGCCGTCAGGACTAAATGCAATTGCAGTTATCTCAGTTGAAGCCACTACGAAAGCGGGCAATTCATTTCCAGAATAGACATCCCATAACTTTACTGCTTTTACGCATGTACCGACAGCAATTGTTTTTCCATCTGGACTGAAGGCAATGGAAATAATGCAAGGTGACAAAACTTTCAAAACGCGCGGATTAGTAGCTTCCGGCAAGTTCCAAAGTCGTACGGTTTGGTCTTCGCTACCGCTGGCGAGCATATCGGTTTTTGGATTGAATGCAACGCTATCGGCCGAAGCCGAATGTCCAGTTAAAGTCTTCAACTTTTTTCCTGAAGCGACATTCCATAGGTCTATCGAATTGGCGTTTTTATCGCTCCCGAAAATCTTTCCATTGGCAAGGATATTCCCATCACGACTAAAAGCAATTGAATCGATCCAGCCCCCTGAAAACAGGCTGTGAAGTTCTTTTTGTGAAGTGATATCCCAAAGCTTTATTGTGCCATCTGTATCTCCACTGGCAAGCATTTTGCCATTTGGGCTGAATACTATAGAGCCCACTGAAGCGCTGTGACCACGTAAAGTGCAGAGTTCTTTACCTGAATCCGCATCCCAGAACTTAACGGTTGAATCCCAATCCCCACTAGCGAGAATTTTGCCATCGGGGCTGAATGCTATGCACGTGACTCCACTCGTCTCAGCGATAGCACCAGGCAGACTTAAGAACCAGAGGAGCATCGCTGAAATAATAGTTTTCATCGGGGCACTACTAATGGTATCGAAAATGAAATATCTCATGTGCGTATTTTGCATGCCCGACAATTGCTTTAGTCTAGTCTAAACCCCGAACCAAATTTTCCGGAAAGCAAGAAAAAACCGTTACTCCCACGGCGCAACTTAGACTAGATTAGCAGACGGTCAGTTGTGAGCTGCAAGGTGCTGCGATAATGAGCCGCAACTCGTTCCAAAGCGGAGGCAACATGTCTCAAAATTATCTTGGAAATTACAGGTTTGCTCGTTTGAGCAAAGGAATCACAGCTACGTTGCTACTGATTGTGCTGGCAAACATGCCCGCGACCGCACAGTGGCAGGATGAATCAAGACGACTATGCGAATCGCTGCAAATATCACGCAAAGCGGAAGCACAAGGCAACTGGGCATTAGCCGGCTCACAATATTATTCTTTACTGACTACTGGGTTTTGCGGGGTCAACTCTACGCCCAGGGAGTTTAGGGCTGCACTGGGTAGGCGAGCAATCGCATGCTTGACCATTGCAACTAATAAAGACTTAGCAAGCCAGGGATTAGGGACAGACGGTTTGGGCTGTCAATCTCTGAACATGTTGGTCAAAGCCTACGAATCGATGAAGGAGCTGGAGCCTAACTGTCCTACGTGGCCTTTCCTATCGTCAACAGTCATGTGTTCGCAAGGTCGTTATGCGGATGCCAGGGCTGAGCTACAAAAGAGTATACGCACGACGGGCGGGCAAGCTGCAGTACGGAATAAGGCGCAAAAGTTATTGGCTTACATCAATCCGTATGCCAATAACGATCAAGCCAAGATGACAGCCGAAGATAGTGTTGCCGTGAAAATGCTTCTCTCGGGCCAAATTGGACGGAACTTCGGACCCGCGCCACATTCTAACAACGGTCCTCAAGGCGAAAGCATTAGTGACCAAAATCGCCGCTGGAACGAAAGCACTGCCAAGCAAAATGCCTGGGAAGCCGGTGACACCGGTGCCCTCAATCGCCTCAATGGCGGCGCAGGCACAGACGCCGACAAAAGCAGATACGGTGGTGGTTTCTGATCATCAATGACCAAGTTGAGACTTTTCCATCAGGAGTTGTTTTTATGAAACGCAAACTAATCTCTTTTGCAGTTGTCACCGCCATTGGTGGCACCATGATCCTGGGCAATTTGCCTACCCAATCGCAAGGTTACAATCCATCTATTAATCCTGGTTACGGGCGGCGCAGAGATCCCAACAGCAACAATAATAGCGATGCCTACAACCCGGCAATGGCCAACCAGACCAACTTTTACAACACACCAACCAAGAATTACAATGCATTACCGCAGCGGGTAGCGACATCGACAACGGAAGCAATGCAGATAGTAACATCGAACTTTCCGCTTCCACCAGCTAGCGACGAGGCCGCGCAATTTTGCGTTCCTATGTTAGCGAAAATGGCTGCGGGCGGACCGCGAAAACGTCAATTTCGCGCGGTCCAGTAAATGGTGCGCGACTGCTTTCCACCGTCACAAAAAAGTATATGACGAGATGAGGATCTGTCAACATCAGCAGTCCGGTCACAACTTACTCGCCGTATTTTTGAGCGACTTGGCGAATTTAGCGGAAATTCTTTCGCTAGCAGATTCCAAATTTTCGGTTTTGATCTTTATTGAACCAATTAAATTTGGCGGAGGCGTTTTTAGCTGAATTTTTGTGAGCATGCAAATCTTTGCCACCAACAAGACATAGTGTTGATAGCTCATTAGAACGGCGACTGGTTTGTCATGATCAGTAATTTCAAAAGCCGAACAGGTTGTTCCAACTGCATCGACCAGTGAGAAAAAATCTTTGCGAGCCTGAATCTTACCCACAGATTTCTGGGTGAATCCCATGAGATCGGCTGCCTGTTTTTGAATGTCTTTCATGTTAGGCATGTGCGCTCACACCTGTGCCACTTTCTTGAGTGTACAGTAATAGTGTTCACTTTGACGCGCACAATGTGGCAAGTTCAAAATGGTATGGAAATCAGTTTCATCGGCTTGATGCGCCCAAAGAATTCATGATGAACAGCTGCTGAGCTCACTTCAATACAATGCAAGCATCACCCGCAGAGGTGACTAAAAGAGAGTCGGGCACTCTTTTGGTGGATATTGGCTAGGTCCAGCTGTGCTTAAATGGATGAAGCGCCTAGATAGCTCCATTGGCGGTAGTTTCATATTTGGTGGCTGGAGTCTATGGCAACCGCATTTCCTGTGTTTTTGTCGGAACAACTCGAACTAATCATTCGAATGGCTCCTGCAGTGTTCTGGGTTGTTAGTCCCCAGAATCAGATCCTTTTCATTAGTGAACGTTGGACAGAGTACACCGGACTGACTTTGTCAGAAACGAGTGCTGGTTGGGGCAAAGTCATCCACCCGCGTGATCTGAAAGCGACATTGAAAACATGGGTCCGTACCAAACGAAGTGGTAAAAGTGCTCAATCTGAGCTACGAATTTTGAATGGACAAGATAACCAATTCCGGTGGCATCTCCTCAAAATGGAGCCTTGTTTTGATAAATCTGGAAACGTCAATTTTTGGATCGCGATGCTGACAGATATAGACAAACAAAAGAGCGCAGAAGAACTGCTCCAGGTCGTAATAAATAGCATTCCAGGCGTTATTTGGTGGAAAGACCTGGAAGGAAAATATTTAGGCTGTAGTATGCGAAATGCAATTCGAGCTGGATTGAAAGATCCAACTGAGATGATTGGAAAAACGGACTTTGAAATGCCTTGGCGAGAGCAGGCGCCTCTTTATACCGAAGCGGATAAGCGTGTCATCGAACGAAACACGGGAGAATGCAATATTATTGAACCCATTTGTTTGGCTGACGGCAAGGTTTCATGGCTCAATACAAGCAAAGTACCGTTCCATGATGCAGAAGGTAATGTCGCAGGGACGGTTGGTAATTATGTAGATATCACGGATCAGGTCAAGCTCTTGCAGCAAAGAGAAGACTTCATGTCTTCGCTTGCACATGATCTAAAGGTGCCGATCATAGCTGCCATTAGAGCATTTGAGATACTAACACGTGGCTATATTGGTGAACTTACTGCCGAACAGCAAAACATGATAACGATGCTTCTAGAAAGTCACGAGAGCCTGTTATTAATCATCCAGAATTTGCTGCAAGTTCTACGCTATGAAGCTCATCCGGAAGAAATTAGGATAGAAGAATGTGATCTCGCACCGTTAATAGAAAAGTGCTGCATTAGTTTGAAGCCCATCGCTTATGCCAAGAATATTTCGTTTAGTTATTCACTATCAGAAAGCCTTCCTCTGAAGGCCGACACAGTAGCGTTAGAGAGACTAATCAACAATCTAGTAGGCAATGCTTTAAAATTTACCCCACAGAGTGGAAGCGTAACTTTGATCGCAGCAACTGAGAGCGCGGTAGCAAAAATTGTTGTATCTGACTCAGGTCCAGGTATTAGA
>CAJCIF010000215.1 GCA_903970355.1 Actinomycetota bacterium | reverse complement strand
CAGATACTTCGCTGCTGCCAATCATGTAAGCGGTGAAGTCGAAAAACTAGTAGCCATCAACAACGTGAGCCCAGGAGATTGGGGAAGACATCGCAGAAATGAAAGCATCATTCGCGATAACAATCTCAGTGCAGACCGCACGATGGATGCTTAATTCAGTTTGTCGCAGAGACCTCTGAAACCCAACAGATAACTGTCCGGCCCGAAGCCCGCAACTATACCCGAAGCAACTGGAGAAATATAAGAATGGTGCCGGAACGACTCTCTAGCATAAACGTTGGAAATGTGGACCTCAACCACCTGCACTCCGCAGTCGGCAATGGCATCACGAATAGCGATGGAAGTATGTCCGTAGGCACCAGGATTTATCAGGATCCCATCAAAACCCTTTCCGCTAGCTTCTTGAATCGTATCAATCAGGGCACCCTCATGATTCGATTGGTAGAAGTCAACGCCGAAACCTAACTCTTTTGCCAGCGTTGCAATTTTTTTTTGAATCTCATCCAGGGTCAAACTGCCGTATACGCTCTGGTCTCTCTTGCCAAGCATATTGAGATTGGGCCCGGTAATAACCAAAACCTTTCTCAGTCTTCGTCCTCCATACCCTCAAGCGAACACAGTGCCTCAGCTAGGAATGGATCGTTGCGGGGTAAAAGCTGTTCGGATTTTACAAGACCGATAATGCGCGAGAGGAGATCTTTAACAGGCAAAGCATCGCCACCAACATCTATATCTTCCGGAATCAAGAACATCGCTGCTCCCAGCATGACCCGTGCTTCTACCGGACCAAGCTCAGTACTTTCAAGCATGGTGGCAAGCACGTTTGGATCGATCTTGTTTTCCATAACTACAGATTTGCAGAACTGCAAGACATTGCCCTTCAAGGCTCGATTTCTTTCACCCGGCAAAGAGGCGGCTGCGCGAATAAGGTTGAGTCGATTGACACTGTCGCCAATTGACTCGGCGCTGTCAACGAGATTGCGAACTTGATTTGCTTTCGTATTGAATTGGCGACGCAACTCGTTTTCCGCTACAGAAGCTTGCGTTTGCGTTGCAGAACTGAAGCGTTTGTCGTAATAGTCTTGTATTTGCTGGCGCTTCAATTCAATGCCCAGAGGCATTAGTTCTAAAAATATTGATTCCAATCCCTCAAGCTGGGATTGAAGATACATCAACTCGTCCTGCGAAACCGACAACTTATATCTCCCTGGAAGACTCGCCCATTCTACTTATGCCACATCAATTTATGCCACATCATTTTATATGGTCCGGCGTTGTATTGGCTGCCTCACGAAGAATGTCTTCGATGCGGGCTATAACGTCCACAACTGCCATGTCATCAACCTCTACGCGCCAACGGGCCCGGGAATAGGCGGGTAAGCGCTCTATCAAAAGCTCATCAATTTTTTTTCTGAGGTCCGTTTCGGTCTTTACAGCCCTATTTAAGACAGGCCTCTCGGCTACCTGCTTGACCCGCTCCGTCAAAACCTCAGCCGGTGCATTGAGGAACAATACCAGTCCAATTTTTTGAAGCTTTTCCCAGTTACCCGGCTGGACAGCAAGACCAGCTCCGGTTGCTATAACAGTGCCCTGCGTCCGAGCGCCGGCATTTCCTCTTGAACACTCTAAAAACGCTTCCAGCACCATGGTTTCAAGCTTTCTAAAAACAGGCTCACCGTGCTGAGCGAACACTTCGGGAATAGAACAACCTGTGCCGTTCTGAATGACATCGTCAACATCAAAAAACGCATAGCCAAGTTTTTCAGCCAGTGCTTTACCTACTGTCGTCTTGCCCACGCCAGGCGGACCGATCAGCACCACAATTGGTGCAACAATCGCAGGCAAGCGAAAATCAATCGAGTCCAGTTCCAACTCCCGCACTCTTTCGGAAAGCCAGTTCTATTTTATTGTGTGCATCGATAAGAGCGGGATTCAACGCCAGTGCAGTTTTAAATTCCCGAATCGAAGCCGGATATTGTTTCAAGTCCAGAAAAGCAAGACCCAGCCCATAGTGGGCGCTTGCGATATTGGGATTGATGGCAAGGGCTGCTTCAAACTCCTTAACCGCTTCATCCGGTCTGCCGCTTAGCGAGTACACAGTTGCCAAATTGTTGTGGGCTACGGCCGATCTCGGATTATTCGCAAGGGCACGAGCGAGAACGTGTTCTGCCTGCGGATAACTGCCTTCTGAGGCCAAAATATTGGAAAGATTGATAGCAGCATCTAAATGTTTGGAGTTGAGGGAAAGAGTCCTGCTAAATTCGCTGGTTGCTCCTTCAGTATTACCGTGACTGAGCATGGCCATGCCTAAATCGTTATGGGAATTGGGATCGTTTGGATCTAATTGCACAGCGGTTTGAAACTCACTGGTTGCCATCTGGTTATTACCCGTCATGACCGCACACAGCCCAAGTTGTTGGTGGGCAAGGGCAATATCTGGATCTATAGAGATGAGGTGTTTGAATTCGCGCATGGCTTCAGTAATGCGACGCGCTTGCATGAGCGCCTGGGCACGAGCCAATACAGCGGCAGAATTGCTGCTAAGCCTGTGTGCTCCGCCGCCGCTAGCATTAGCTGTTACAGAAAATTTGTCCGGCACCGAGTATTTGTTTGGTGGTTTTGGTTTTGAGAAATCGCTTGAAAAAGCGATGTCGTTATTGAGCTGGTCCAGCTCATAAACTACCTTTTCATGCTGCCCCAATTTGTCATACAACCTGGCCAGGTTGCTATGGGCAGCAGAAAGTTCGACATGCAATTTCGAGCATTCAACCATGGCATCTGTGGCGCCTTTGTTGTCACCAGACTTTTGCCTGTCCTTTGCATTTTCCATTGAGGCAATCACTTGAACACGACTCAATTGTACGGAAGCATTCAGGTGTTCGATGGCAAGCGGAAACTCACCCATTTGGGCGT